>CAYPZU010000056.1:0-14394 GCA_964415395.1 uncultured bacterium | reverse complement strand
CCTGCGAAAGTGTTTTTCGGCGTCCTCCTCGCTTCGTTTCTCCTCCATCTCCTCTCCCACCGCTTCAAACTTGAAACGCTCCATCAGTACGTTCCGGCGCTGCGGAACATGGGGATCGTCTTTTCCCTCTCCTGGTTCCTGCTCCGGTTTAAAAAAGTTTTCCATCATGCGATGGCGATGCGCCGATTCCGCGGCAAACCGGCTTTCGATCCTGCCTCTCTTGAAATTGTGGGAAAAATTTTTACTGTGGCGGTTCTTTTCGTCTCTCTTCTCGTCCTGTTCGGCCTCTTCGGCCTCGACATCCTCCCTCTCGTGACGTTCGGCGGAATCGGGTTGGCGGCGCTTGGGTTCGCCAGCCGCGAAATGATCGCCAACTTTTTCGGCGGCCTCATGATCTACGCCACCCGCCCCTTTACCGTGGGCGACCAGATCGAGGTTCCTCAGAGAAACCTGCGCGGATACGTAGAGGAGATCGGCTGGTATCTTACGACGGTGCGCGACATGGAAAAAAAGCCTGTCTACATCCCGAACGCCTCCTTCTCTTCGGAAATGCTCATCAATCTTTCCCGGATGACTCACCGGTGCATCGAGGAGACGGTTCGGATCCGCTTTTCCGATTCGCCGAGAGGGGAGGCTGTCGTTTCGGAAATCCGCGCGCTGCTGCTCCACCACCCCGAAATCGACAGGCACCAGCCGGTTTATGTATTCCTCCGCTCTTTCGGCGTCTATGCGCTTGAAATCGAAGTGCGGGCGTACACTCTTTCGACGCGCTATGAAGAGTTCATGGAGATCAAGCAGAAGATCCTGCTCGAAATCCACCGGATCCTGCTCCAGGCTGGCGCCGAAATCCCCTGCCCCTCTCTCGAACTTTCTCTCTAGAAAGTATTAACAGGATCCGCAAAGAAAATTCCCTTCTATATCTTATATCCTGCGGCGAGCGAATGCGAGCGATCCTGTAGGGCGTTTCGCCCGGATCCTGTTAAATTGTCTAGGCGGCGATCAGAAAGGGCAGGCTCTCAATTGATCCTTAAAAATAATTAACAGGATCCGCGTGCAGCGCACGCTGGCAGGATAGGCAGGATAAAAAAGACGGTTAGGGCCACTGACTATCTATCTAGGCGGTGGATTCTTTGCGGGCGATCTGGAAGAGCTCCAGGAATGCCATCCAGCCCATCACGATGAACGCGCCGTAGATGTGCCAGGTGAATGAAAAGCCCAGGACTAGGCCGATCAGGACGAAAAATTGGAGCGCGGTCGTGATCTTGCCCCACCGGATTCCCTGGAATACGATCGATTTCCACCGCTTCAGAAGCAGCATGAGCAGGCCGTAAAGGCAGAGGAAGAAGTCGCGGGAAAGCATCGCGGCGGTTTCCCATCCGGCGATTTTCCCTTCAAAAAAGAGAACCGAAAGGGCGAAATAGACGAAGAATTTGTCCATTGCAGGGTCAAGAACGGCCCCAAACTGGCTCGTAGAACGGTTCCGCCGCGCCAGATAGCCGTCGATGCAGTCGGTCGTCATAGCGAGGAAAATCGCAAGGATGCGCATGAGTGGATTCTCAAGCAAAAGCATAAATGCAAGAGGAGCCCGAATAAAGGAAAGACTATTCGATATGGTGATCATCAGTTTAGGATTGCCCGCAAACGGCTTACGTGGAAACCTTTTTCTTCCTCTTATACCAAATGAAGGCAATTATCAGCACCACAAAGGCTGCGAATAGGAAAATATTGAAAGTCTTGATCATCTCAAGGAGGGCCTTGTAGTTTTTCCCGACCGAGTAGGCAACGGTGAAAAGGATCGTGTTGGAGCAGATGCAGGCGATTCCGTCGCTGAGGAGAAAGCGTCCAAATGGCATGCGGCCCAGGCCCGCTGTGAGGAAGAGGCAGTTGCGGACTCCGAAAGGGATAAATCTTCCGATGAGGAGCGTCCAAAAGCCGTATTTTTCATAGTAGGATTGGATCTGGTCGATCCGCTTTCGGTCGAAAGTTTTCGCAAACCAGGAGATATTCCAGAGCTTTGGGCCGAAACTCCTCCCGATCCAGTAGCAAACCCAGTCGGAGATGTAGCACCCGAGGAAGACTCCCAGAAACAGTTTTCCTACATTCTCCGGCACGACTGTGGCCGCCAAAACGGCGCTCAGGATGATCATCAGATCTTCGCTGATCGGCACATTGATGCCGGCGAGCATCAAGGCGCTGAAGACGATCCAGTGGGCATACTGGGCGTGCTCGAATATAATTTGAATTAATGTTTCCATATGTTTTTACAAATATAAAAATTAAATATTTGTAACTAGATAAATATTATAGACGATTCGTCTTCGGCGTTAAATAGCAGGAATTATTTTTACGCTGTTTCTTTAACCAGAACGGGTTTCGGCGTAGGAGCGTCGGAGATTTCGAGTTTTGCATTCTCGTCGGCCAATTCATCAAACTGTTTGCCGAGGGATACGACTGAGAGGACCCAGATCAATACTACGGCGAGGAAGATGGCGGCGACGTAAGGGGTGCTTGCGGCTACTGTTGAGAAGCAGAGGAGGAGGCCCTGGTGGATGACCGAACCGCCTGATTTTCCGAGGCGCGAACCGACGCCGTCGATGGCGGCTTTGCCTTTGATCTTCGACTCGTTGCTCAGAGGAATGAAGGTCATTTCTTTGGTCGCGTCGAACAGGGTGTATTTAGAAGCGCGGCTTAGGCAGTTCTGCATGGAGCCGAGGGTAACGCTGAGCAGGAGCGGGGTTGAGCCGACGAAGGCGGCGACCCACGTGAGCCCTGAGTTCTGGAACATGACGAATGCGAAAAACGCGGCGCCTGTGACCAGTGTGATGATGGGAGGGATCAGCGCTGCGGCAGTCCAGGAGAAGCGGCGGATGACGTTGCCCGTGACGAAAATAGCGATCACCGTGGCGATAATGCCCATCAGGGTCATCACTTCTCCCATGTAGACGTTGTATTCGCTTGGATTCGGATAGACCTGTTTGATCTGGTTTTTCCAGACGACTTCGATCAGGTTGATCGTGATGTTGTAAGTGAGGACGATCAGGGCGATGCAAATTAAATACTTTGATTTTGCCAGGTAGGCAAAGTTCTTCCGCATCGACATCTTCACTTTTTCCGGCTTCAGATGCTGGGGCTGGGCATTTTCCGAAGGGCGGATTACATGCCGGTTGACCCAGCGGAAAATTCCGATCGTCAGGATCCCGGAAAAGATGATGGCGCAGTTCAGGAAGAGAACCGATTGCGCCCAGGCGTCTTTGCCGTAGGGGAGCCACTCAAGGAAAATATTGCCGGAGAAGTAGATTGATGTTTGGCCGGAGAAGATGCCGGCGATGTTGGCCCCGATTGCGAGGAGGCCGTAGAATCGTTTCGCTTCGCCGACGGAGGTGACTTCATTGGCAAATCCCCAGAAAAGGACTGTCAGGATCGCTGTGCCCCACAGCTCGGACATGACGTAGAAAAGGGTGAACGTCCAGTTCCGGAAGACGGCGATAAGGCCTTTAAACCCATCGGGGAGAAGAAGCTGCAGCTTGTCGGATAGAGCGGTCGGGTGGAGGTAGTCCTGGGCCGGGAACAGGACAAACGTGAAGAGAAAGAAGAAGGCCAGGAAGATGCACATCATGACGTAAAAAACTTTTTCCCGGCTGAACCGGTTGGCGAGGCGGGTAAAAAGGAACGTCAGAAGGATTGCGCTGGGGAGAATGGCCCAGACTTTAATGAAGGGAATTGCCTCCGCTCCGGATTGCGGCGCGGTTACGATCATCGAATCTTTGTAGGCGCGCAGGAGGTTATAGTTGAAGGAGATGAGGAAGAACATGAACAGCATGGGAAGGAATTTCTTCAGTTCCCAGCGGTGGATCGGCCAGAAAAAACTGCGCCACTTTCCGAAGACAGCTTGACTATCTGCTTCCATAGATCGACAGATTCCCCTTCTTCCTTAGTGCACCCAGCATCGCATACTTACCCTTTTTATTGGAAGGCAGAACATGAAGGTAGAAATAAGAGGCCGCGGAAGAAATAATTTATTTGTCGCTAAGAGCGTCTATTCCAGGCAGATGGCCGAATTCCAGATACTCTAGGGACGCCCCTCCGCCGGTGGATAAATGGGCGAAGCGGTCGCCCAGACCCATCTCCTGGATGGCGGCGATGGAATCTCCTCCCCCGACGATCGTTTTCGCTTTGGCTTCGGCGAGGGCGCCTGCGATCGAACGGGTGCCCTGGGCGAAGCTGGGCATTTCAAAGACCCCCATCGGACCGTTCCAAAATACTGATGCGGCAGCCTGGAGCTGTTCAGACCATTTCCGGATGGTCTGGGGCCCTATGTCCATCCCCTGCCACCCTTTCGGGATTCCCTCGCGGTACAGGACGATCTTCCGATGGGCGTCGTCTGAAAAGGCGTCGGCGATCACAAGGTCGGAGGGCAAATGAAGTTTGTTCTGGCCTGATTTCAAAATTTCTTTTGCGTTTGCGACTTCCGATTCCTCGCAGATCGAATTTCCGATCTCGAGGCCCTGGGCTTTCATGAAAGTAAAAGTCATCCCGCCGCCCAGAAACAGTCCATCTACAAGTTTGAGCAAATTTTTGATGACTCCGATTTTCGTTGAAATCTTCGCCCCGCCGATCAGCGCAAAGAAGGGGCGGGCTGGACTCTTGAGGAGGGGGGAGAGCTGTTCGATCTCTTTCTCCATTAAAAAGCCGGCCGCCGACTGTTTCGGAAATTCTTTTGCGATTAGCGCTGTGGAAGCGTGGGCCCGGTGAGCGGTTCCAAAGGCGTCGTTGACATAAACATCTCCCAGTTTAGCCAGCTGAGAGACGAATCCCGGTTCTTTAACCGGATCTTCTTCGCCTGGGTGGAATCTTAAATTTTCCAAAAGAAGGAGTTCGCCAGGTTTTAGCTGGGACGCCATTTTTTCCACGGCCGGGCCGACGCAATCGGGCGCCAGTAAAACGGGCCGGTTCAGCAATTCAGAAAGTTTTTTCGCGCAGGGAGCTAAAGAGAATTGGGGATCCGGTTTCGCTTTAGGCCGCCCCAGATGGCTCATCAGGACGACCGAAGCGCCGTGCTGCAGGGCGTATTCAATCGAAGGAAGCGAAGCTACGATGCGCGAATCGTCGGTTATCGCTCCCTCTTTGGAGAGAGGGACGTTGAAATCGACGCGCATCAGCACCCGTTTCCCTTTGAGGGAAAGATCTTTCAGCTTCAGTTTTGCCATGGCCATGCATCCTAAACTTTTCATTTTCATTTAGTCAAGAGGCGGCGGATTGCGCCGCCATATACGCCAAAACAGAGATCGGAAGGACGAGAATCCAGAAACCGGTCAGCACATATCCGATTGCGGCAAAAGCGCCGCCAAGAAGAAAGGCGATGAATACATTCCCGATACAGCGGATTCCTTCCAGGTTCTGGCTCCTTTTTTCCAGAGGATAGCTTTCTCTAAAGCCCCAGCTGTATCCTACGATATCGACGATGAGCTGAGTCAGGTTTCCCGTCATCACAGTGCAGGGAGGAAAACCGCGCATGTAGGTGCGCAGAAGCGTGTTGTGGATTGCCATCGCCGCTACGGGCAGAAGAGCTGTTCCGATATAGGGCCATGAGGCGGCAGGCGAGACGGGAATGAGAGTTAATCCAGCTCCTAGAAAGCCGAGGAGCAGGAAGCTTTCCATAAGGAAGAGGAACGCGAGGAGTTTTTTTGTTTGGCCGCACGCTTCGATCCACGCCGTGATGAGGATGGCGATCAACAGGAAAAGGGGAAGCGAAATAATTTTGGCGGCGACTCCGGGAGTGTGGTTGATCAGTTCAGCGATCGCGACGACGATGTTTCCTGTGATGTGCGCAGTGAAGAGTTTATCGAGGCTGATGAAGCCGAGAACATCGGTGAAGCCGGCTATCGCAGCCATTAAAAACGCAGTTGAGGAAAGAAAAGCAAACCTGACGGGAGTCTCCACAAACATCCTGCTGAAAACTGCATCTTAGCTTTCAGAGGTGAAAATTTCTAGAGATTCGCAAAGGGGTTGCCGGACTGCTCGAAACCGCCCCCCCGTTTCCGGTTGCGCAGTTCAGAGCGGATTGAAAACAGGAGATCCTGGTCGAAATCCTTCCGCTCGGCCCAGAGAAGGTATTCAACCGGAATTTCCTCGAAGCGGCGTCCCTTGTGTTTGCCGAGGGGCATAGCTTTGAGTTTGATTGGCTTTTCGAGCGCTTTGAAGACCTGTTCGGTCGTTTGGTAATTTTTGGTGAGGAACTTGAATACTTCGATATTTACGGTCACATCGCTCATGGCGCGATGGGCTCCTTCCGGCTGGATATTGAAGTGTTTGCGGAGCTGCTCGAGCGAATTGACGGGGCTTTCTCCATAGAGGCGGGCAAGGCGGAGCGTGTCAATGAACCGGAGCTGCTGGATGTTGCACGGGATCTGGTTCCGTTTGGCTTCCGCCGCGATCAGGGCGATATCGAAGCCGATGCCGTGGCCGACCAGAATGTGTCCGTCGATCATTTTCAATAAATCGGGGAGTATTTCTTTGATTTTCGGCTTGTCTGCGACCATCTCCTGGGAGATTTTGTGGATTTCCTGGGAAGTCGTAGGAATTTCGCACTCCGGATTGATGAGCGATTCGATTTCCTGCAGAATTTTGTCGAAGTTGAACCGCGCTGCCGCGATTTCTACGATTTTGTCCTTTTCCGGCTCGAGGCCGGTCGATTCGCAGTCGAGACAGACGAAGATTTCTTGGCGGAGGGAAGTCATAGCGATTTCAAAATCCTTTTTTCGAGAAATTGGCGCGATGCGGTGTTTTGGATCGAGCACGGGATCGGCTCGAAGCCCAGCGCGTTTGCGGCTTTCTGCAGCTGCGATTTCAGTTCGGCGGGGGTCAGTTTGTCTGTTTTCGTCAGGAGAGCCAGAAGGGGAATATTTTTTGCCGAGGCCCATTGGACGAGAGAGAGGTCTTCCGCGCTTACTTCGCGGCGCGAATCGATCAGAAGCAGGATCAGCCTGAGCGATGGGCGGCGGTTGAGATAGTCGTCGATGGCGCGGGACCATTTTTCAATTGCGTCGGGAGGCGCTTTCGCGAAGCCGTATCCCGGAAGATCTACCACGATCAGCTTGTCGTCGATCGAAAAGAAGTTGAGCAGCTGGGTTTTCCCGGGCGTGGACGACGACTTGGCGATTTTCTGATTCAGCAGGTAATTGATCAGGCTGGACTTGCCCACGTTCGAGCGGCCGGCCAGGGCGATTTCGGGCAGCGGGCGTCCTTGCGGATCTTTCAAATTGGGAAATTCAGAGAGGGTGGAGAGAAGGAAGCGAGGATTTTTCAGCATAAAGAGTCTCCAAGGAGGGCCGTTCGTCCGTTTTCGGCGTGCCGGAAAGCGATTGAGTGGACGCGCAGCGGCAGCACGCTGGCGATCCGCTCAGGCCATTCGATCGCGCACACTCCGCCTGCGTCGAAATATTCGTCGAATCCCTGCCTCTGGAAGTCGGCTGCGTCTTTGAGGCGGTACAGGTCGAAGTGGTAAAGAGTGTGCGCGCCCGCGTAAATATTCAGCGTCACGAATGTCGGGCTGCTGATCGGCTCTTCGATCCCCAGTCCAAGACCCAAGCCCTGGACGAAGCTTGTTTTGCCGGCGCCCAAGTCGCCGGTCAAAGCCAGGATATCGCCCTGTTTCAGCCGCCCTGCAATTTCCTTCCCGAAATCGAGCATCGACTCGAGAGTGGGGAGGAATCGTTCGCTCATTAGTCCGATTCGACCCATTTGGACAGGAAGGGGCCGAATTCAGGATGCTGCGAGAGAGCTTCGACGAATTGGGCGATTTTTTCTTCAGTCAGATGCTTCTGGATGAAAACGAGGAATTGGTCCTCGATCTGGAAGCGGTTCTGATTCTGCACTTCGAGCAGCGTAAGCGGTTTCACATGGTTTTTCTTGAAGTCGTCGATGACAGCGGCTTTGCTGTTGAAGAGCTTGCCTGTGATCGCCGAGGAAAACACGACTTTTTTGATCGAGGCTTTCCGTTGGCTGATGTAATTCTTGATCACATCGGGATCTTCCGAGACGAAAAAGCGCTTCACCGGCAGACCGCCAACCCGCTCCTTGTTTTCGGGGCAGGTGGAAACCCAGTCATAGATGGCGTCTTGCGGGTTCGGGCAGGTGTTGTCGCCGAAGACTTTCCCGGTGAACGGGCAGATGTAAATCTTTTTTGTCTCTTCATTGACGCTCTGCTGGCCGAATTGGATCGTGATCTCCGTTTCCCTCCAGAGCTTCCCCTGGGCTTCAAGCTTTTCGACGAGGTCGTCTAAGCTCTGGTAGATTGTTTTGTCGCGCGGGAAGAGAACAGGCTTCAGGCGGTATTTTTCTTCGACGAAGGCGAGATAGATCGTCACCAAATCGGCATTGCGGTTTTTCTTTAAAAATTTTAATAGTTCGTTTTTCTGCTCCGCAGTGATGCTGAGAGTGGTTGTCATGAGGGCCTCAAATTCGGCATTTTTAGTCTATTAGGCTATCTCAAAAACCCATTATCATCAAGGGAAGATCGCTCGCCCTCCCCAGACAGAATAAAATATTTTAGTTGGTTGCCTTCATCAGTCCTTGATTTTGTACGGCATTCCTGATATATTTTTTGCAAAATTTACCTGCTATTTGATGGAGCCGACCGAATGAACACCCAGTTGCTCGAGAAATCCGCCCAAGATGCGAAAAAACGATTGAACGCTTTGATACAGGAAGGGCAGAAGCTCCCTCAGGTTCAAATCGAAAAAATTCCGGTGAAGGGATATGAGCAGGTTTTGAAAATTACAGAGAAAAAATCGCAGCTTACGGCGATCATCGCCATCCACGACACCACGCTCGGGCCTGCTCTCGGAGGCATTCGGATCCAGCAATATCCATCTTTCAACGATGCGCTTGAAGACGCTCTGCGGTTAAGCCGCGGCATGACCTACAAGTCTGCGATCGCTGAAGTGGGCTTTGGCGGCGGAAAGTCGGTCATCATCGCCGACTCGAAAACGGAGAAGACTCCTGAAATGCTCCTTGCGTTCGGCGCTGCCGTTGAAAAACTCGGCGGAGTCTATATTTGCGCTGAAGACGTCGGCTGCACCACCGCGGATGTGAGAGTCGTGCGCCGCGCTACCAAGCATGTCGTCGGGCTGCCCCACGTGAAAAGCAGCGGCGACCCAGGGCCCTTTACGGCCTGGGGAACCTTCCGCGGGATCCAATCGGTGGCTAAAAAATTGTATGGTTCCGACTCGCTTGAAGGGAAGAGAGTCGCTGTTCAGGGCCTCGGCAACGTAGGCGGATACCTCGTCGAACACCTTTTCTGGGCCGGCGCCGAGCTGATCCTGGCTGATAAAGACCAGGCGAAACTCGAGATGTTCGCTTCGAAGTTTGCCGCGCGGGCTGTTTCCCCCGACCAGATCTGGAAAGAGGAGTGCGAGATTTTCGCTCCTTGCGCTCTCGGAGGCATTATCAACGATCAGACGATCCCTCAGCTCCGCTGCCGCGCGATTGCCGGAAGCGCCAACAACCAGCTCCTGCGCGATTCCCATGCAGATGTTCTCAGAGAGAAGGGGATCCTCTACGCCCCCGATTTCGTCATCAATGCAGGCGGCCTGCTCAACGTAGCGGCTGAACTGGAAGACGCCGGCTATACGCCGACCGCGCCTCGCTACAAGGTGCATCATATTTACGACACTCTTCTCGCAATCTATGAAATTTCGGAGAAGAACCGGGAATCGACCCACAATGCCGCGCTGGCGTTAGCGGATTACCGGATCAAGTATGGCATCGGCAAACGGGTGATCCCTCCGACCTACCACCACTCCGCCGATCTTTAAAGAATCTGCCGGTTTCGTCTAGAATAGGCGCATGGAAACATTACTTACGTCGTTTCGCGATAAACTCACGGACGCAATCGGCCAAGCCTTCGGCGAGGCCCTCTCCCCTGACGAGAGAAAGGCCGACATGGCCCCCTGCCTCCAGGAGGGATTCGGACACTACCAATGCAATAGCGCCCTGCGCTTATCTAAGATCCTGAAGCAGAATCCCCGCGCTGTCGCGCAAAAAATCGTAGACGGGCTGCCGTCCAGCGACAGGGAGCTGTTTGCTCAGGTTGAGATCGCAGGTCCCGGCTTCATCAATTTCACCCTGGCGCCTGCTTTCCTCTCCCGCGAGTTGCAGCGGCAGCTCGCCGACCCGCTCCTTGGCGCTTCGCGGCCTGCCAAAAAACAGAAAGTCATTGTCGAATTTTCCTCGCCTAACGTGGCCAAAGAACTCCACGTAGGCCATATCCGCTCCACAATTATCGGCGACTGCCTTGCGCGCCTTTTCGAATTCCTCGAGCAGGATGTTCTCCGCCTCAACCATATCGGCGATTGGGGCACCCAGTTCGGAATGCTCATCACGTACATGAAAGAGCACGCTCCCGCAGTTCTCGAAGGGAAGGAGCCGACTGAGCTCGATTCTCTCATGCGCTGGTACCGCGCCGCGAAAAAGGAGTTCGATGCGAACCCCGATTTCAAAAAGCGCGCACAGCTTCAGGTCGTCCAATTGCAGGCTGGCGAAAAAGAAGCGCTTCACGCCTGGAAGATCATCTGCGAAATTTCCCGGAAGGGATTCCAGGAGATCTACGATCTCATGGGAGTGAAGATCGGCGAGCGGGGAGAATCGTTCTACAATCCCTTCCTGAAAGACATTGTCCAGGAACTCGAGCAAAAAGGGCTCATCGAGATTTCCGATGGAGCGAAGTGCATCTTCCTCGAAGGGTTCCAGAACCGCGAAGGGCAGTCCCTTCCGCTCATGGTGCAAAAATCGGACGGCGGCTACAACTACGATACAACCGATCTCGCCGCGATCCGCTACCGTATTTTCGTCGATAAAGCAGATCGGATCATCTACGTCACCGACGTCGGCCAAAGCCTCCATTTCCAAATGGTGTTCGCCGCAGCGCAAAAAGCGGGCTGGCTCGATCCGGCGAAAACGGAAGTCGACCATGTAGGGTTTGGGTTGGTGTTAGGGGCGGACGGAAAAAAATTCAAAACCCGCTCCGGAGATACTGAAAAGCTGATCGACTTGCTGACTGAGGCGGTAGATAAAGCGCGTGAAATAATCAAGGATAGGCTCCCTGTCGCAGAACCTGGAGAAGCCGAGCATCTCGCCCGCGTCTTAGGAATCGGGGCGGTGAAATACGCCGATCTTTCCTGCCATAGAACGAAAGATTATACGTTCAGCTACGATCGGATGCTCCGCTTCGAAGGGAATACGGCTGTGTTCCTCCTCTACGCTTACGTCCGGATTATGGGGATCAAGAGGAAGACGGGCGCCGACATGAATTACGTCCTTTCTCATTTTAAAATCGACGTGCGCCATCCTTCCGAAATTGCCCTGGCCCTCCATATCCGAAGATTCGGAGAGATCGTCGAGATGGTCGCCCGCGATCTTCTTCCAAACCGGCTCACGGACTATCTCTACGAGCTGGCTGAGAAGTTCAACGCCTTTTTCCGCGATTGCAGAGTGGAGGGAACTCCCGAAGAAGGAAGCCGCCTTGTCCTGTGCGACCTGACGGCGCGCCTTTTGAAGCAAGGTCTTGAGATTCTGGGACTTGAGACAGTAGATCGGATGTAAAAAAAGCGCCTCCGTGAGGAGGCGCCCAAATAATAAAAAGGTGATTAGGGTATTATGGGTGTGATATTAACAGGGGTAAGCTGTTAACAAGAGAAATTATATCAAAACAGTTAATTTAACAAAATGGATTTTTTGTTACTATCTTTAACTATTTGATATCAGCTTGTTAGAAAAGTTTTGCTTGTCTGTCCCGGTATTTCCCTTACAAAACGGGGCACTCCAAACCCGGAACCATTCTCCCGCACATAGCGGATCAGCTCCAATCCCCGCTCTTCAGACGTTTCGAAATGGGCTGCCCCCGCCACCCGGTCGAGCGCGTGGAGGTAGTAGGGAAGCGTCCCAGCCTGCAGTAGCGCCTCGGAAAGGGCCAATTGCGTCTCTTCGTCGTCATTGACCCCTTTCAAGAGAACCGCTTGATTTAGGAGCGGAATTCCGAGACGTAGAATTTTCTTTAACGCAGCCTTCACTTCGGCGTCCAGCTCTCTCGGGTGGTTGCAATGAATGATAAAAAAGATTTGCTTTTTCGACGAGGCGAGAACGTCGAGGAAGGAGTCGTCGATCCGTTCCGGGATGCCAATGGGGAATCGGGAGTGGAAGCGGATCCGTTTCAGGTGGGGAATTTGGTTTAGATCGGCAAAAAGGGCGTGGAGCGTTTCATCGCTGAGCGAAAGGGGGTCGCCTCCGCTCAAGATCACTTCCGTAAGAGTCGGCTGGTTCTTCAAATATTCGATTTCTTCGCTAAACGATTTGTCCATCCGCTCATAAGGAAAATTCTGTCTAAAGCAGAATCTGCAGTTCATGGCGCAGGCGCTGGTCGAAACGATCAGAGCCCTCCCTTCGTATTTGTGGAGAAGTTTTTTTGATTTCTGGAATTCAGGATCTTTGAGCGGGGCTTTCGAGAATCCTTCCCGTTCTTCGAGCTCTTCTACAAGGGGGACGAACTGGCGCAGAATCGGGTCGTCCAGCGTATTTTTGGCCATCTTTTCGGCGAGCCTGCGGGGGATGTTGAGCGGAAAGCGGGGGCGCAGCAAAATTTTTTTTCTCAGCTCTTCTGAGAGCTGTAAAAATTCTGCCAGGGACTCTGCGGAGGAAAAATTTTGTTTCTGGATCTGCCGCCAGATAGGAATCGACATAATGGTCGATTATTTTACGTGAACGAAGGGGCAAAGTCCAATCCCATTCTTCATGAACCTATCCGCAAATTATAAAGTCGGTCTTCGGAAACTTTTTGGTCCCAGCGCCCCGAAGCGGGGCCCCTCAGCATTCGCTCTCGGCAACTTTCTCAAGTTGGCATCGAGACTCCATGCTGCACTGGGTCGCAAAAATTTTCTCGAATCCCTAAACCCTCTACTTTGCGGATAGATTCATGGGGCTGCCGGCTCGGCCTTGGGGAGGAGCGATTGGAGGGCTGCCTTCCCTTTTCCTTCCGCTCCTTTTTTGGGGGCGGCGACGCGGGTGATGTCGGCGCCGAGAGAGACGAGTTTGGCGACGAAATCTTCATAGCCGCGGTCGAGGAATTCGACGTTTGAGATGGTGCTCACTTCAGGCGCCAAAAGAGCCGCCATCACGTAGGCGAAACCAGCTCTCAGATCAGGAATGGAAATGTCTTTGGCCTTGAGCGGCGTCGGCCCTTTGACGACGAGGGAATGGTGGTGGTCGGACGAGGCGAAACGGCACGCTTTGCCTCCGAGGCACTGGGTGAACAGTTCGATATCGGCGCCCATTTCCTTCAGCATGTGGGTGTAGCCGAACCGGTTTTCGTAGACGGTTTCGTGGATGACGGAAGCCCCTTTCGCCTGAGTGAGGAGGACGACGAACGGCTGCTGCCAGTCGGTCATGAATCCAGGATGGACGTCGGTTTCGAGATGGAGGCCTCCGCGCAGCTCTTTCTCGTAGAAGAACTCGATGCCGCTTTTTTTCACGTTGAATCCGCCGCCGATTTCGCGCAACTTATTCAGGAAGGCGATCATGTTCAGATGTTCGGCGTTCTCGATGAAAACGCGCCCTTTGGTGCTGATCGCGGCCATCGCATAAGAGGCGACTTCGTTTCTGTCGGCCATCACGGTGTGTTCCACTTCCTGGAAATGGTGCGCCTGCTGGATGCAGATTGTTCGGTCAACGTCGACCATGATGTTTGCGCCGAGTTTTTGGAGGAACAGGATCAAGTCGATGATCTCCGGTTCGATTGCGGCGTTTTTGATCAGCGTCGTCCCCTTGGCTCTGACGGCGGCGAGAATCGTGTTTTCAGTCGCGCCCACTGATGGGTAATTGAGAGTGATATGGGCTCCTTTAAGACCGTGGTGAGCCTGGGCGAAATAGGCGCCCTCTTTTTTCATTTCGCGGTATTCGATTCGCGCGCCGAGTTTGTGCAGCGCATGGATGTGCAGATCGACGGGGCGGGAGCCGATCAAATCGCCGCCGATCGTCGGAACGATGATGTCTTCGTCCGTACGGCCTAAAAGGGCGCCAATCATGAGGATCGGAATTCGGTTCGAGCCTGAGTAGCGCTGGGGAACGTAGGAAGTTTTCAGTTCGGGCGTCGAGATCTCGATCACCTGGGCTTTTTTATCCCATTTCACTTCGGAGCCGATCTCGCGGCATAAATTAACGGTGATCTCGACATCTCCGATATTCGGGACGTTGTAGAAGGTGCATTTTTTATCCGACAGAAGAGATGCGACGAGCAGCTTGGTCATCGCGTTTTTCGCGCCGCCCGCCTTGATTTGTCCCTGGAGTGTTTTTCCGCCCTTGATTTTCAGTAAGTCCATCGTGCACCTCTGGAACTATGATATA
>CAYPZU010000055.1:0-14404 GCA_964415395.1 uncultured bacterium | reverse complement strand
GCCGTTTTTTCAGCTCCTGGAACTGCTTGAACATGGGCGCGCCGCCGATGATCAGAACCGTCTTGAACGGGGTAGCCGATCCCAGCATCTGATTCAGCGCCTGGTGGATCTGCATCGCCAGCTCGCGGGTCGGAGCCAGGACGAGGGCCGAGGCTTGGGGGTCTTGGGTCAGTTTCATGATGAGCGGGATCAGGTAGGCGATCGTTTTGCCCGAGCCGGTCTGCGCGGACGCGAGAACGTCTTGTCCTTTAAGCGCCAGAGGGATTGTTTCATTTTGTACGGGCGTAGGAGCGGTGATTCCCATTTTTTCAAGCGATGCAAGGAGCGCTTGGGGAAGTTCGAATTGAGCGAATTGAGACATGTAATTCCTTTTGAGTTCTTATAGTTCTGCATAGGTGCAAAAATCATGCATCTAGGCTACAAGAACCGACAGACGGGAATTTTTGCGTTAGCGACGGAGGAAGTCTAGCACAAGGGGATTATGGATGCATCATTTTATTTGTAATTAAATAAGCTGAAATCGCTTATATAATTAATTTTAATATAAATGCAACTAAATGAAATAATCATAATTAGAAGAGGTGTGCTATGAAACCAAGAAGAAGACCTGGGAAAGTCACCACCGGGGGCAAATCCGCCCGAACGAATCTATCTCGATCTAAGCCGCTTACAAGGGCTCAAATGGATCACTTGCGCCGCGAGGTGCAGAAAGTCCTCCAGCCGTCGAAAGCCGGCCGAGGGGGGAAGCGAGCCGATTGGCAAACTGATTATGCCGAAGGGGTCGAATACGCGTCGCGGTTTATGCCTTGCCGCGAAGACCAGTGTCTGTCGCAGGACGGCGTCCGCCGGGCTCGGAAGAGGGGGCATTGAGATGAAACATCTGCTGTTTTTGCTCCTCTCTTTTTCTTTGTACGCCGCTGGGGGAATCGAGGGGTTTTGGAAGACGATCAACGAGGACGGGGTGGCCCAGTCGGTCATCGCCATCTATGAATACGGCGGGCTTTACTACGGCCGGATCATTGCCACCTTCGACGAGAGCGGCAAGTTTAGCGATTCGATCTACAACCCCCAGAAGCGGGCTCCCGGCGTCGTCGGCGAGCGCTATTACAGCGGGCTCGACATCATCTGGTTCCTCCGGAACAGAGGCATCAAATTCAAGGGGAAGATCCTCGATCCGCAAAAAGGGGATATCTACAACTCGGAAGTCTGGACTGAAAATGGCAATCTGGTCGTGCGCGGCAAGCTGATGATGTTCGGCCGGAGCCAGACGTGGCTGCCGATGCTTCCCGCAGATTTCCCGAAGGGATTCAAGATTCCCGACCTGAAATCGTTCGTCCCCGACATCCCCGAAGTCAAATGATGTCTTTTAGTCTTTTGCTCCGAATCGGTAGCCGATTCCGATTCCGCTTGAAATCGCGCTGACGTCGACAGGGACTCGATCGATGGCGCCGTCGAGCGTTCCGCTGAAATGGACTTTGGCAATCCAGGCATATTCTGCGAAAAGGTCAAGAAAGACTCCGCTTCTATGCGTCCAGATAAACCCAAATTTTCCTACGGCTCCGTATCCCCAATTGCTTGACTTTTCGACTACGAAAGAAGAGTCGTCGTGAAAGTGAACATAGTCGGTTTGGAATCCAAGGCCGAAGTAGGCTTCTACTTTGTCCGAACAGGGCTGGAGATATTTAAATCCAGCCTGAATCGGAACTACATTGATTGTGGTCTTATTTCCCAACCCTTCCGAATGGCCGGTTTTTCTAAACCAGGAGCTGCCCAAGAACCCATACCACCGCCCGGTGAGTTCTCCCGTGATTTCTCCTCCAATAAAACCGCCGCCTGGAGAATAAAATTCTCTCAGCCGATCGCTTGTTGGATAGAAATAGCCCCCTTTTGGCTCGATCCATACTTCATTACCAAGAAGAGGAGCGATTCCCGCTAATAAGACCAGAGGAAGAATCCATTTCGTTTTCATCTAGAGCAGCCCGGAGTTGTTTCTTAATTTATATTTATTTTCGTCCTTCAATTTTTTCAATTGATTTCTTTTTTCCTTCGCTCCGCGACTCTGCTAAAAGGATACGGTATAGGTCACAGAGGGTCCTCCAGAAGTGATTCCGGTGATCGTATAGGTGTAGGCGGCTCCTTTCGTTTGATGGTGGTCTTCAAAGTAGGGAGCGGAAGAGCTGGGCACTTGGGCGATCGGCACCCCATTACGGGTGATGGAATAATATAAAAAGGATGCGGGGGACCATATCTTCGGCCACTCGAGGGTGTTCACGTAATCGATCTGGCTGGGAAACGTATTGGCTACCTGCTTTCCGTACAGCGCGTTGCTGAAGAAAGCAGTCTGGATAAGAACGGGGGTCATAGCATCCACGCCGAATCTCCAACCGATTGCTCCAATTCCTCCGTCGCTGTAGGAAAGGCCGCTTGCTCTTGCTTTCCCTGCTGTCGAAGAAATGGTTGCCGGAGCGAGCCATTGTTTGTTTTGGAAAAGGGAAGCCTGGAGAATCCCTACGTCGGTCGTGATGTCTGGAGTCGCGAACCCGGCGCTCCAGGAGAGAAGAGCGTTTCCTCTCGTATTCATCTCAAGAACCGCATCAAAAGCAGGGGAAGCGTGGAGAGTGGGAGTCTTCCAGGTATTGGTTCGTTTGGAATAATACTGCGATTTGAGATCGTATTGGGGAGGAGGACCAACGACCGTCTGGTTTTGCCAAACAGCCAGGCAGTTTCCGTCTGCGTCGATTCCAATCTGCGTCAAGGTCATCCCGATTGTCGAGCTGTCCAAATAAATCGGGGCGGACCAGGCGCTTCCATCATAAAATGAAACGGCGTTTAAGAAGCTTCCAGGGACGACGGTCGCGTCGACCCAGGTTGCCGCAGCAAGGCCTGAATCGTTTAAATCTACGGAGATCGACTGGTAGTTTCCTGGAGTCGCATAAAATGTCTGGTTGGTGATTGTCCAGGTAGTTCCGTCGAAGTAAGCGTACTTCATGACGGTGCTTCCGACGGCAGCGCCGCCGCCCCAGACGTACATCGCCTCTCCGTTATTGTTCATCGAAAACTGGAAGACCTTAAAGGCGGTTTGGCCGACTGTCTCTTCTGCCGGGGACGAGAGAGCGACTTCTCCAGATAGAGCGATGCCCGATGAATTGAACTGCCTTGCAAAGATCGTCTCGGTGGGACTTGGGCCATTGACCCACACTACAAGGATGTTCCCGTCTGCATCAATTCCATTCGTGACGGGGGCGTTCCCCAAATTTACTGTGGTTGTCGAGACCTGGATTGGGGCAGACCACGATCCATTCGAATAAATGGAGAGAAACATTTCCTGAGCGACAGAGTCTTGCCAGGTTACAGATGCAATCCCCGATTCATTAATCGATACAGAAAGCCTGTTAGCTGATGCGGGAGCTATCGGAGGGCTCACGTCGACCGCGCTGCTCCACACGAAACCGTCAAAATAGGCAGCTTTCACATTTGCCTGGCCCGCTGCAAAAAATTCTTTCCATGCTGCGGCCGCTTGGCCAGAACTGTTCACTGCAATCTCGACCGACTGCGTCGTGTAGTTGCCGAAAGCTGCATCGCCCTGATCGAGTTCATAGGGGTTCGTCCATTCATTCCCGTCAAGACGAGCTCCAAGCAAACCTGCAACGCAGCAGGCGATCGCTTTCCAATTTCTGAATTTGAATGTTCCCATGCAGGCCCTCGGTTTTTTTGAAAGACCAGCATCATCAGGTAGAGCGCCCTCGTATGTCAATAAATAATTTCGTTCCGGAGTTGCCTGTCTGCTGCCTCGACTTATTTTTTTAAATAGGAGTCTGTTCCGGAAAGCCAGTCCTGGCGGATGGGGGAGAAGACGTCTATATCGTAGGTGTCCTCCAGCGCCTCGAAGCGGTGGGGGGTATTGGAAGGGATGAGCAGGACTTCGCCTTTCGAAACGATATATTCCTTGCCCCCTGAAAAAACCCGGACTTTGCCTTTAATGATGTAGGTGATCTGTTCGCTCTCATGATGGTGCTCGGGGATCACGGCTCCTTTTTTCAGGTCGAAGAGAACCAGCATCGCTTTTTCCCCGTAAATATAGCGGCGGGAAATTTTGTCGTTCAGCTTCTCCATTTCCATGTTGTCGAATTCGTAGAGGGTGGGCAATTTCATCGAAATCTCCTTTATTTTCGTGGATAGACATTTGGGAAAATAAAAACAAACCGTATCATATACACAAAAAACCTGAAGAACCGGTTTCTGACTGCGTCGCTAGCCACGCCATTTGAGATCCGCCTCCACCCCACCCCAACGATGATGCATCGTCGGGGGCCCCGGTGCTAAACTTTTTAAGTTTAGCTGCTTCGGCGCCGGCATAGCCTGACTCAAATGGCGGGCAGCTCCTTGTCATATTCCCGCCCCTTCAGATTATTTGTGTATAGCTCTCTATGATCCAGTTTGATGATGTTGCATTAGGTTTTTCGGGGCATGTTCTCTTCGAGGGGGCTTCCTTTACTTTGGGGAGAGGGGAGAGGTGCGGTCTGGTCGGGCGGAACGGCTCGGGCAAGTCGACCCTTTTCAAGCTGATTTTAAGGGAGATGGAGCCGGACGAGGGGGCTGTCAGCGTCCCGAGGGGATACCGGATCGGCCACCTCCAGCAGCACATTCGCTTTACGAAAGAGACTGTGCGGGAAGAGGCGGCTTTGGGGCTGCCTCCCGGAGAGGAAGATTCGGTTTACAAGGCGGAAAAGATCCTTTTCGGCCTGGGCTTCACGGAAGAAGACCTGGACGCCTCGCCGGGCAAGTTCTCGGGCGGCTACCACTTGAGGCTCCATTTGGCGAAGGTGCTGATCTCGGAGCCGGACTGCCTGCTGTTGGATGAACCGACCAACTATCTCGACATCCTTTCGATCCGCTGGCTGATGAACTTTTTAAGCCGCTGGCCAGGGGAATTCATCCTGATTTCCCACGATCGCGACTTCATGGACCGGGTGACGACCCATACGATGGGAATCCACCGCGAGAAGGTGAAGAAAATTTCCGGCTCCTCAATCGATTTCTTCCGGCAGATTGTGGCGGAGGAAGAGATCTATGAAAAAACGCGCATCAAAGCCGAGAAGAAACGGGCCCACATGGAAAAGTTTGTCGAACGGTTCGGCGCGAAAGCGACGAAAGCGGGGCAGGCGCAATCGAGGGTGAAAATGCTGGAGAGGGAACCGGTGCTCGAGGAGCTCAACGCCTTATCCCACCTCTCGTTTTCTTTTCATGAAGCTCCGTTTCCAGGCAAACGGATGCTCTGGGCGAAAGAGGCTGGTTTTTCCTATACCGACCAGCCGCTGATCGAGGGGTTCTCCCTCGAGATCGAAAAAGGAGAGAGGATCGGCATTATCGGGAAGAACGGGCGCGGGAAATCGACGCTGCTCAGGCTGATCGCCGCCGATTTGAAGCCGAAAGAGGGAAGCATCGAGATCTCCGACAATCTGAAAATCGGCTATTTCGGGCAGACCCATGTCGACAGGCTCCATCCGAACCATACGATTGAAGAGGAAATCGCCCTCGGCAATCCGTTGCTCAGTTTTACAGAAATCAAGGGGATCGCGGGACTGATGATGTTCAGCGGCGAGCTGTCGGAAAAGAAAATTTCCGTCCTCTCCGGCGGGGAGAGAAGCCGCGTCCTTTTGGGGAAAATCGTCGCCAAGCCGTGCAATCTGCTCCTTCTCGACGAGCCGACCCATCACCTCGATATCGAGTCGATCGAAGCGCTCATCGACGCGCTCGAAGATTTTACAGGCTCGGTGATCATCGTCACCCACAGCGAATTGATCCTTCGGCGTCTTGCGCTCAACAAGATCATCCTTTGCGAAGAGGCAAAGCAGACTCTTTTCCTTGGCAATTACGACGAGTTCCTGGAAAAAATCGGCTGGGCCGAGGAGAAAAAGGAAGTTCCGCAGAAAAAAGGGGATGCGTCGCGCAAAGAGCGGGCCGACTGGGTCGCAAAAAGAGCTGCCGCCCTCAAGCCGATCGAGAGGCAGATCCAGGAGCAGGAGAAGAAGCTGCAAGCGCTTGAGGCCGAGCAGAAAAAATGCGAGCACGAGATCGGCCAAGGCAATATGACTCCGGAAGTATTGAAAACTCTTGGCCAAAAGCAGAAAGAGATCGAAGGGGTGGAAGCGCGCCTCTATGAACTCTACGAAGCTCTCGAAATCAAAAAGAGTGAGTTTTCGTAACAGGCTCATTATGAATAGCTTATGTCTGTAAATTGTTAATAATGTAATACTGTATTACAATTGGGTTTCTTGGCTGGGAGGAGATCATGACAACAAGAAACAGGAAGCGTAGGAAGCAGCGGGTTCGCGTCGGGTATGCCGCGAGATTGACTTCTAAATACCAGGCAACTGTGCCTAAACGGATCCGGGAAGCTCTGAAACTTGAGAGCGGAGATCAGATTTTCTATGAATTGCTGCCCGACAATACTGTGATTGTGCGAAAGACCACGCCGCTTGATCTCGACTATCTGAAGGCTTTAGAAGCGACGTTGAATGAATGGAACTCGGAAGAAGATGAACAAGCTTACAAGAACTTATGATCAATTCGAAATCGTAAAAGTTCCCTTTCCGTTTTCTGATCTGAATTCTTCCAAAATCCGTCCAGCCCTGGTTCTTACTTCTGCAAAGGGTTTCAATGCGAAAATTGGTTTGAGCGTAATGGCGATGATTACATCTTCAAAAGCAGATCGCATTTTTTGGCCAGGCGATGTAGCTATTGAAAATCTTGAGGCAGCTGGTTTGCCAGTCCCTTCTATTATCAGGATGAAACTCTTCACGCTGGATCACAGAATCATCATTGATCGATTGGGTATTCTTTCGGGTGCAGATCGATCGAAAGTTCAAGAGAAATTAAGAGAAATTTTCTGTTTATAAATTTATGACCGTATTGATCAGTTGCCAGGGGCTTTCGAAATCGTTTGGAGCAAGGACTCTCTTTGATGAGTTGTCTTTGACTGTTTTTTCCGGGGACAGGCTGGGGCTGATCGGATTGAACGGATCGGGCAAGTCGACGCTGCTGAAGATTTTGTCAGGACAGGAGACGCCGGACGAGGGGACTGTTTCGCCCCGAAGAGGCCTCAAGGTGGGCTACTTGCCCCAGGAATGCCACTTCCCCGACTGGACGCCGGAAGAGGTGCTTCGCGATGCGCTCAAAGGCGGCGCGCAGCCCGATTATGAGAAAGAGCAGCTTGTCGCCATGTGGCTGAGCAAGATGGGATTTAGGGGCGATGAGCCGTCAGCCGCGAGGCTTTCCGGAGGCTGGAAGAAGCGGCTCGGGATTGCGCGCGAGCTGATTTTGGCTCCCGACTTGTTCTTGCTTGACGAGCCGACGAACCATTTGGACCTGGAAGGGATTTTGTGGCTGGAGAAGTTTTTGCCCCGCGAGGCGCCGACCTATCTGCTTGTGAGCCACGACCGGACGTTTTTGCAGAACATGACGAATCGGGTCGTCGAAATCGATAAAGTGTACCCCAAGGGGCTCTTTGCGATCGACGCTCCCTATGCCGAATTTTTGGCGCGGAAGGAGCAGTTTATCGAGGGGCAGATCCAGCAGGAGCGGTCGATGGCGTCGAAGGCGCGCCGCGAACTCGATTGGCTCAGGCAGGGGGCAAAGGCGCGGACGACGAAATCGCAGGCGCGCATCGACGATGCGCACGAGATTTTCGAGGAACATGAGAGTCTGCAGGCCAGAAATCTGAAGAAGACGGCGAAGATCGACTTTGCGGCGACGGAGCGGGAGACGCGGAAGCTTCTGACGGCAAAAAACCTGGGCAAGTCGATCGGCGAGAGGAAGCTCTTCCATAAACTGGAATTCACTCTTTCGCCCGGGACGCGGATGGGCCTGATGGGGCCGAACGGTTCGGGGAAGACGACGCTGCTCAAGCTGATTGCAGGCGAGCTTGCCCCGGATCAGGGGACGATCAAACGGGCCGACGCTTTGCAGGTG
Source organism: uncultured bacterium (assembly GCA_964415395.1). Lineage (GTDB taxonomy): Bacteria > Chlamydiota > Chlamydiia > Chlamydiales > SM23-39 > CAYPZU01. Next base: position 6,433 of record CAYPZU010000055.1, on the reverse strand, counting down.
GTCTACTTCGATCAGCATAGAGCGCAGCTTCCGATGGAGATGACGCTCCGGGAAGCCTTATCGCCGAAAGGGGACTACGTGACGTTCCGCGGCCAGCCTGTGCATGTGAACGGCTGGTGCAAGCGGTTTCTCTTCTCGCCCGATCTTCTGGAGCTTCCCATCGGGCGGCTTTCCGGCGGGGAGCGGGCGCGGATCTCGGTGGCGCATCTCATGCTGCAGCCCGCCGACGTCCTGCTTCTCGACGAACCGACGAACGACCTCGATATTCCTACGCTCGAGGCGCTTGAAGAGAGCCTGATCGATTTCCCTGGCGCGGTCGTCCTGATCACGCACGACCGGTGCATGCTCGACCGGATCTGCAACACGCTCCTCGCTTTAGGCGATCCCGAAAGAACCGAATTTTTCGCCGACTTCACTCAATGGGAAGCGTCGGTTAGAAAAGAAACCGCAGAGGAAAAGCAGAAAGAGAAAAAGGCGCCCGCTCCCGTGAAAGGAAAGCTCTCCTACATGGAGAAAAAAGAGTACGAGTCGATCGAAGGTAAAATTTCTCAGCTGGAGGCAGAGGTGCGGCTTCTCAACGAATCGCTCGGGAAAGCCGAGATCGCCGAGAATGCCCAGGCGCTTTCCGACGTCTGTAAAGAGATCGGCCTTGCCGAAACGCAGATCGAGCAGCTCTATCTCCGCTGGGAAGAATTGGAGAGGAAGCTGAACGGCCTTTAAGAGATTTTAGCGGAATTGGTCTCAGTCTATCGGTTCAAACAATCGACATGATCACGCCACGAAATGTGGCTCATGATACGCATGTCGGGGAAGCCCCGAACCCCCAAACAATGAAATTTATTGGGTCGCAGGGCTTCCCTGCATCATGTATATCCTTAGCCTTCGTTTCGAAGGCGTTATCCTCAGCCGCTTTGCGGCGTTATCATGTTCCATGGGTTAAATAACACAGAAAAATGGAACGAATAACACTCTCTGAGATTGCGGAAAATCCAGGAAATATTTGATAGTACCCAAAAATATCCTGGAGGATCAATAATGGCCGGCTCAAAAGTGAAAGACAAGATCGATTTCTGGATGTACCGGATGAAAACGGTCTCCCGCTCTTTCAAAGTGCTCTACACTCTTCCCCCTGAAAAGCTCAATGCGTTCCTCGATTCCTACGCCATCTACGATTTCGACTGGGCCGATGCGGAGACGATGACGAAAGAATTCGGGCCCAACTATTCCGATGTGATTAAAGCGAAGCTGATCGACTGGTACTCGGTGATCAACCACCTTTGCGCTCTTGGCTCTGTTGAAAAAATGTACATTCCGCCCGCGATGGATCTCTCGAAGGGAATCATCGAAAACCAAAGCCTGTTTGAAAAAAGAATGGCCCACGATCTGGGGCTGAAGAAGGGGAGCAAAGTCCTCGACGTCGGCTGCGGGAGAGGAAGAATCGCAAGCCACATGGCGTCCCACACTGGCGCGAAGGTGACCGGCGTAAACATCGACCACGACCAGCTCGAATCGGCGAAAAAATTCAGCAAGGCCAAAGGTCTTGCGAAGCAGGTTCAGTTCCAGGAGTGGGATTTGAACAAGATTCCATTCCCGTTCGAGGATGGCGCTTTCGACGCGATCTATGAAGTGCAGGTGTTCAGCCTTTCGAAAGACCGGGTGAAGCTCTTCAAAGATCTCTACCGGATGCTCAAACCAGGCGGAAAATTCGGCTGCCTCGAGTGGATCATCCTCGATAAATACGATGAGAACAACCGCCATCACGCCCAGCTGATGAAGCAGATCAAGCCTTTAATCGGCGCGATCGGGAATCCGACAGCTAAACGCTATGCGGATGATCTCCGCGAGGCGGGATTCAACGTCATTGTCGATGAGAACGCCAGCATCGACGGGCTTCAGTCGAAGCTGATCGACAAGGCCGACAAGTTCTACACGAGAGCGGCAAAAGCGCTCGATATTCTAGTGAAGGCGAAGATCCTGCCGAAACACTTCAACGTCCTCTTCGAGCGCCTCTCGAGAGGGGGCCAGGCGTTCGTCGAGGCGGACCGCTTGAGGCTTGTGACGACGAGCCACTATTTCGTCGCCCAAAAGCCCAAATAGTCTCCAACCACAGAGAAAGCTCTGGGCGAGGGGGAAAGCCCCCTCGCGCTCCCCCCTTTAGTTTAACCACCGAGATCACCGAGAACACAGAGGCGAGGGGAGATCCCCTCGCGCTCCCCCATGAGGATCGAATAGGTCATACTCTTCTTTTGCGCGTTTCGCGCCTCGGCGCCCTCTGTGAACTCGGTGGTGAATTAATTATATTTATGTAGTTGAAGATTAGTTAGTTGCGAAGTTTTGTTGACCCTCACGTATGCGTCATTCATTAGAATGGAGCCATCTTTTAAAATCATAGGGATTTTAGGAGAAGGAATCGATGTCCTACACAGTCAAAAAAATCAGCGAGCTTTCAGGGGTTACGGTCCGCGCGCTCCACTTCTACGAAGAAGCGGGGCTTTTAAAGCCAGCCTACTACGGATCCAACGGATACCGCTACTATGGCGAGAAAGAACTTCTCAGGCTGCAGCAGATCCTGTTCTTCAAAGAACTGGGGTTTACGCTCAAGCGGATCCAAAAAGTCCTGGGGCGAAGCGATTTCGACCAGCTCGCGGCTTTGCACTCGCATAGAGAGTTTATCTCGCGGGAATGGGCGCGAATGGGACGGCTGTTGGAGACAATCGATAAAACCATCGAACATTTGAATGGAAAGAAAATCGTGAAAGAAGAAGAACTCTACGGTGGATTTCTCACTAAAGAAAAACAGAAAGAATACCTCGAGTACTTGACCAACCGCCTCGGCGCCGACCATCCCTCTTTGGCTGAATGCGAGAAGAATACAAAGCATTGGTCGAAAGAAGATGTGAAGAAGTCGAACGCCGACGGCGACAAGGTGTTTAAAGAGATGGCGGATCTGTGGAAAAAACAGGCTGCCGCTGACTCGAAAGAGATGCAGGCCGCAGTCGGCAGGCTCTATAAATGGGTGAAGCAGTTCTGGACGCCGAACAGGGAAACCTTTATCGGCCTGGGACAAGGCTACACTGAATTCGAGTGGAAAACGTTTTTCGGGAAGTACGACCCGCACCATCCCCAATTCGCTCTCTATGTAGCGGAGGGGATGAGGGTTTACGCGGAACGGGAACTCTCTTAATTGGTCTCCAAGCGGTCCATTCTGGACCGCTTTCCTTATTAAGAATAAAATATTTGTTATTATATTTATTTAATCTATTTTTTGTTATAATTATTCGAAAAATTTAATAAGGCATAATTATGGCAACGCTTGCAGATGTAAGAAATGGAATCTTAGGGCTTTTCGCTCCTGTTGAGGATGGATATAACCGGGAGATCGTTGCCGGGTCCAAAAGTCCTTCGCTTTGGGTCCACCGCCGGGCGATGGTCGCCTCGGGTTCGCTGATGGCGTTCCAAAGAGTCCAAAGAGACGCCCTGGCCCGCTGGCCTAAAGGACACGAGACGGTCCAGCCGCTCCTCTGCAAAGAGATCAACGCGGTCGCGCCAGGCTTGATCCTTGGTTTGACGGGACTAAGAGCCGCCTGCGCCCAAGTCGAAAAGGCGGGCGAGCTGATCGATCCGCGCATCGAAGCGCTGCAACAGCTTCAAACGATGGCCGCTGAGAAAGAGCCGGTAGCGATTGCCGCTGTTGAAAAAGAAGTGCAGACCGAGCCGGAAGCGATTGCAGCTGACCAAAAACAAGTGCAGGCTGAGCCGAAAACCAACTACTGGCTGATCGCCGCCGCCGCGGCCGTCGGCTTCGCCGCAGGTCTCTTGCTGGGCCGCCGGAACTAATTTCACATAATTGACCGTTTTGCTATGGGCTAGAAGAAAAGGTGGCTCATGGTGCAGATCAAAGAAGTGCTGCGGTCGACGGAGAGCTGGGACGGCTCCCCGCTGCCTGGTTTCGGAAGCGGCAAGACCGAAATGCGGGTTCTCCATTTCAAAATGGGTCCGGGGGCCAAGACGACGATCCACATGCACCCGATGAACGGGGCCGGCTACATGATTGCAGGCACCCTCACGATGTATGCGACCGATGATCCGCAGGGAAGCTTTAATGATCCGAAGCGGATCAAGAAGGTGGTCTTGAAACCGGGCGACGCCTGGGCCGAGACGGTCAACACCTGGCATTACGGCATCAACGAAGGCAAAGAAGAGGTCGAATTTGTCCTCATTTTCGCCGGCCACGAAAAAACCCCTCCCACTCTTTCTTTAGGCACAAGACGCGACTAAACCTATTTCTCTCTGGAATCAAATCAGGGGGCAGGTTATGGAAAGGGTATGCGCGGGAGGCGGCTTTCTATGGGGAAATTCAGGACAGAAAATGACAGTTTGGGGAAAGTCAAGGTGCCCAAGGACTGTTTATGGGGCGCCCAGACGCAGCGTTCGCTGATCCACTTCTCGATCGGCAGAGATTTAATGCCCCGCGAAATGATCGAGGCCTACGCGATCTTGAAAAAAGCGGCGGCGGCGGCGAATTTGACCCAGAAACGGCTTCCGAAAGAAAAACACGATCTGATCGTAAAGGTCTGCGACGAGATTTTGGCAGGCAAGCACAATAGCCAGTTTCCTCTCCATGTCTGGATGACGGGGAGCGGCACCCAGTTCAATATGAACGTGAACGAGGTGATCGCCAACCGGTGCTCCCAGATGATGAAAAAACCGCTCGGAAGCAAGAAGCCGATCCACCCGAATAACGACGTGAATATGTCTCAGTCGTCGAACGATACGTTCCCGGCGGCGATGCATATTGCAGCGGCGATCGGCGTGAAGCGGCGGCTCATTCCGGCAGTTACAGGATTGCAGCGGCAGCTCGCTTTGAAAGCGAGGCAGTGGAAGCATATCGTGAAACTGGGCCGGACCCATATGCAGGATGCGACGCCGATCACTTTGGGTCAGGAGTTCTCCGGCTATGCGGCGGTGCTGGAAGACAACCTGAGGCATCTGGAAGAGACGCTCCGGGGCGTCTACGAACTGGCTTTGGGAGGGACTGCGGTTGGAACAGGGATCAATACGATCGCCGGGTTCGACCGGAAGGCGGCGGAGAAGATCGCGCAGCTGGCGAAGCTGCCCTTTATAACCGCAAGAAACAAGTTCGCCGTTCAAGGATCGCATAACGCTTTGGCGCAGCTCAGCGGGGCGATGCGCAATCTGGCGCTCTCTTTGTATAAGATCGCGAACGATATCCGGCTTTTGTCGTGCGGGCCGCGCTCGGGGATCTACGAGTTGTTGATTCCGGCCAACGAGCCGGGCTCTTCGATCATGCCGGGCAAAGTGAACCCGACGCAGTGCGAGGCGCTGACGATGGCGGCGGTTCAGGCGATCGCGAACGACGTGGCTGTGGCCTTTGGAGACGCAGGCGGCATTCTCGAGATGAACGTCTATAAGCCGCTCATGATCTATAACATCTTGCATTCGGTCTCGATTTTGAGCGACGCCAGCCATAATTTCGACCGGTACTGTATCCGCGGGACGAAGCCGAATTTGAAGCGGATCGAGAAGGATGTGGAAAAATCTCTCATGCTCGTCACGGCGCTCAGTCCTGTGATCGGCTACGACAAGGCGTCTGAAATCGCCCACTATGCGATGGACCACGATTTAAGCCTGAAGGATGCGGCGCTGAAAATGGGCGCTGTGACGGAGGCGCAGTTCGATAAGCTGGTCAACCCATTGGAGATGTGCTACCCGGGGAAAAAGAAATGAAGAAAGGAATCGACCGCCTCTACGATCCGTCGGTGAATAAATCGACGGCGTTCACTTTGAAAGAAAAGCAGGAATTAGGCCTCGAGGGGCTCCTGCCCGACAAGGTGGAGACGATCGAGCTGCAGCTGCAGCGGGTGCTCCGGCAGCTCGGCTACAAGACGAGCGACTACGAGCGCTACATTTTCCTGATGAACCTCCTCGACCATAACGAGACTCTCTTCTACAAAACGATCATGTCGAACCCTTCCTATTTCCTGCCGATTGTTTACGACCCGACGATCGGGGAGGCGTGTTTGAAATTCGACGTCGGTTTCCGCCAGCCGCGCGGGCTTTATCTTTCAATCAAACAAAAGGGGCGGGTGAAAGAGGTGCTCCGGAACTGGCCCCAGAAAGATATCCGCTTTATCTGCGTGACTGATGGCGGGAGGATTTTAGGGCTTGGCGATCTCGGCGCCAACGGGATGGGAATTCCAATCGGCAAGCTGCAGCTCTACACGGCGGCAGCCGGCGTCCCGCCGCAGTACTTGCTCCCGATGTATCTTGACGCGGGGACGAACAATCCGCAGCTTCTGAACGATCCGCTCTATTTGGGGCTCAGACAGGCGCGCCCTTCCCAGCAGGAGCTTTATTCCTTCGTCGATGAATTCGTCGAGGCGGAGCGAGCGGTTTCTGACGAGGTGTCGGC
>CAYPZU010000054.1:0-14996 GCA_964415395.1 uncultured bacterium | reverse complement strand
GCCACGCAGGCACTCTCCTCGCCCTCGCGATTTATTTGAGAAAAGACGTGTGGGAGATTCTCAAGTCTCCCCGAAAGATGGCAGTGTATATGGCGGCCATCGTCCCGCTCGTCCCCGCCTATTTTTTCATGAAGCCGCTCAGAGTCGCCCTGTCCGATCCCTCCTATCTGGGCTTTTGTCTGATGGCGACTGCAGGACTGCTTTTTGCAGCCAGCCGTAAGCAGGCTGCGAGCACGCCGAGCGAAGCTCCTCCGAAAAAATGGAGGGATGTGTTATGCATTGGATTGATGCAGACGATGGCGCTCATCCCCGGCATCTCCCGCAGTGGCTCGACGATCGCAGCCGCCCGCTTCTGCGGATGGGAGTGGAGGGAAGCGGCCCGGTTTTCTTTTCTCCTGGCGATTCCGACCGTTTTGGGCGGAGAGCTGCTCGAAACATGGAAAATGTTGAGCGGATCGTCGGAAGCCGCCGGGGCTGTTTCTCCCGTTTGCTATGCAGGGGGATTTGCGGCCTCTTTCGGATTGGGGCTCGCAGGTGTGCGGCTCATCTTCTGGCTGTATGAAAAAGGACGCGTCCGCCCTTTCGCCTGGTATTGCCTGGGCGCAGGGCTGTTCGCCTGGGCGATATTCCGTGGCTAAAAAGACAAAGCCGAAAAAAGAAAAAAAGCCGTTCAATCCCGATGCGCAGGGACTGTTCCTGCTCGCTCTTGGATTTCTGGGCCTTTTGTCTCTTCTGAGCTTTTCTTTCCTCGACCCGCACCGGAACTGGCTCGGAATCGTCGGCTACGTAGCCGCACTCGGCGGCCAATACTTTTTCGGCCTCGGCGCCCTTTTAATCCCCTGCTACTTCATCTGGCTGGGCATCCGCCTCCTCAGCGGACAAAAACTGGTTCATCTTGCCTACGACCACGCCTATTTCATCATCCTGCTCGGCTCCGCCTCCATCCTGCTCACAGTCTACGCCGACAGCTCTCCCGAAAGAGCCGCTCTCTGGGACGGCAAAGTGATTTCGGAGACCATTTCGCTCAGCGCTCCCTATTCGCGCATCCTCTACCGGTATAACCTCGGCGGCATTCCCGCCTACTTCCTCTATGCCGACCTTCCCGGCATCAGCCTCCACAGGATTTTAAGCTCGGTCGGAACGACCCTGATTTTCTCCAGCCTGGGACTCGTCTCGTTCCTTCTTCTGACGCGGGTGAAAGTCGTCCCGAAAGCGCAAGCGTTTTGGCGCGGCCTCGTCTCCCTTCTCCAGTGGATCGAAAGACTCTCGCAGGGAAAAAAACCGGAGCCTACTCTGCCGCAGAAGGGCTATTCCGGCCTTCCGATTTCGGGTCTGAAAATCAACCTGCCCGAAGAAAAGCCGAAGAAGAAACTGACGGAAATTCTGAAGCCGGAAAAGAAACTGGAGCCAAAACCGGAAATCAAAACGAAGCCTGAGGCGCCTAAAAAAGAAGCGGCGCCGCCAACGGCCAAAATCGCAGCGCCTCCCCAGCCGAAAGAACCGATTCCCATGCCGATGAAGAGCCTCATCGTCCGCTCCGACAGCTCGTACAGAATCCCCTCTCCGCAGATCCTCTCCAGCCCCGCGCCCAAAGTAGACCAGCCGACGCTCAAAAAAGACCTGATGCGCCAGGCGGCGGTTCTGGAGGAGACGCTGAAAAGCTTCGGCATCGAAGCCAAAGTGGGGGAAATCCATAGCGGGCCGACGATCACTTCGTTCGAAGTGCATCCTTCGATCGGCGTGAAAGTGCAGAAGATCAAAGCGCTCGAGAACGACATCGCCCTCAACATGCAGGCCAAATCGATCCGCATCGTCGCTCCCATCCCCGGCAAAGCGGCGGTCGGCGTCGAAGTGCCTGCGCTCCACCCGCAGGAAGTGAGCTTCCGCGAGATGCTCCTCCACTACCAGCAGAAGAGCCGCCGCCTCCAGATCCCGATCCTCCTCGGCAAGGCGATCAATGGCGAATGGGTCTTCGCAGACCTTGCCAAAATGCCCCACTGCCTCATCGCCGGCGCGACTGGATCCGGAAAATCGGTCTGCATCAACACGATCGTGATGTCGATCCTGATGAACGCGCGCCCCGACGAGGTCAAGCTCCTGATGGTCGATCCGAAAAAAGTGGAGCTGACCCAATATTCGAAGCTGCCCCATATGATCGCCCCGGTGATCACCGAGCCGCACGGAGCCTACGCCGCGCTCCAGTGGCTCGTGAAAGAGATGCAGGTGCGCTACGAGATTTTAAAAGTGATGGGGCTGCGGAACATCTCCTCGTTCAACAACCGGAAAATCAACAAGGAATTCGAAGGCTCGCTTCAGGTTCCGATCCCCGAGCACATGCCGATGATCGTCGCGATCATCGACGAGTTCGCCGACCTCATGATGGTCTCAAGCGCCGACATCGAAACGCCGATCGCCCGGATCGCCCAGATGGCGCGCGCCGTCGGCATCCACCTCATTTTAGCCACCCAGCGGCCGTCGCGCGAGGTGATCACAGGGATCATCAAGGCGAACATCCCGACCCGCATTTCGTTCAAAGTGGCCAGCCGGATCAACTCTCAGATCATCCTCGACGAAACCGGCGCAGAGAACCTGCTCGGCAACGGCGACCTTCTCTTCATCCCACCCGGGACATCCCAGCTGATGCGCGCGCAGGGCGCCTACATCAGCGACGACGATATCAACAAAATCGTCCAGTCGATCTGCGAGCAAAGCCCGACGAACTACCTCATCCCCTCTTTCGACGCGTTCCGCTCTTTCGAACTCAGCGCCGAGAGCGACGAACCGAAAGGGAAAGACACTCTCTACGACCAGGCGCTCACCATTGTTTTGGCCTCCAAAAGCGCATCGACGACATTCCTGCAGCGCAAACTGAAAATCGGCTACGCCCGCGCCGCAAGCCTGATGGACGAACTCGAGTCGAACGGCGTCATCGGGCCGCAGGACGGCGCAAAACCCCGCCGCGTGATCGGCGCCTCCCAGCAGGCGCCTCTCTTTGAAGAAGCCGAGGAGGCGGATGAAGAACTATCTTAAGTTTTGGGGAACCCGCGGCTCCTGCTCCGTCAGCGGCCCTGAATACAAACGGTTCGGCGGAAATACCTGCTGCCTTGAAGTGCGCTACGGCGACACGCTTCTTCTCATCGACGCCGGAACCGGCATCCGCCCCCTCGGCGAATCAATGATCGGCCAAGGGCCGCTTAAAATCGACCTTTTCCTCGGACACACCCACTGGGACCACATCATCGGCTTCCCCTTCTTCGAGCCGCTTTACAAGCCCGGCACCCAGATCACGATCTGGTCGCCTGCAGGAGCGGGAAGATCGTGCAAAGACCTCTTCAGCCAGCTCCTCGCCGCCGAATTTTTTCCGATCCGCCTCGAACAGGTGCAGGCGCATCTCGAATTCCGGACAACCCAGCAGAAAACGCCCGTCCACATCGGCCCCCTTACGATCGACTTCCACACGACGCAGCACCCGGGGCTGACCCATTGCTTCAAAATCAAGACGCCGCACGAGACGATCGGCTACATCACAGACAACGAGATGCTGCAAGGGCACCACGGAACGCTCGCAGAGGCGCCCGAATCGCTCTTTGAGCCGCATGAGAGCCTGATCCAATTCATGAAAGGGTGCGACTATCTTGTCCACGAAGCGCAGTATTTTCCCGAAGAATATCTGGAGAAAGCGGGCTGGGGCCACTCCTCTGCGCGCAACGCCGTCTCCCTCATCCAGAAAACGCATCCGAAACACTGGATTGTGACCCATCACGACCCGAAGCACAGCGACGCCGACGTCGACAGGCTTGCCGACTTCGTCCACAAAACGCTTCACGAGAACAAGGTTTCCACCCCTGTTGAATGGGTCGGCGACGGACACGCCATCCGCCTCAAATAAATCTCTGTTCCTTTTTTATCAACGAACCTCTAATATGCTTAGCCTAAAAGGGTTAAACATGTCTGTACAAGCTGCAAGTCCACGAAATGGTTCGATTGTCCATCTGTCCCCGGAGCAAGAAATCGCTTACGCAGAATCTCTCCAAATCCTGCAGCATATGGAAGCTCACGGAGACTACCAGAAACTCTGCTGCGCCCTCTGGGGAACGCAAGGCGCGCAGATGCAAATCGATCTCGGCTCCGATTATTCACATGCGGAGATCCCCCGCCTTAAACAAAAATATCTGGATCTCTGCAAAATGAACATTATGCTCTCGACCACTTTAGAGAAAACACAGAAGGAATTCCGCGCGCTGCTGGATCAAGCTCACGCCCAGATCCGGTTGAAATTCTCCGGAAATCCCGTACTTCTGACGCAGCAAACGGCTCAGTTGCAAGAACTCCTTAGAGGTACTTCCGGCCTCGTCGCCAAGAACCAGCTTCTCGCTTCCTTCGTTTCTTTAAAATAAGATCTTTTTGGAGATCTTGTCCTGGTAGGCGATCGAGATCTCTACGCCTGAGACAACCGCCGATACAGCCCTGAGCGCCGCCTCTTCCGCATTGCATTCGCTGGAGAGGTGCGCCAGATGGACGTGCTTGAGTTTTGCATGCAGGAGCGATGCTAAAAGATTTGCGCAGTCCTGATTCGAGAGGTGCCCCTGCTTGCCTAAAACCCGCTGTTTATAGACCTGGGGACGGGCGGAAGCGTGGACCATTGACGGCTCATGGTTCGCCTCCAGATAAAGATAATCGCACCTTTCAAGGCATTTACGGACGAGAGAAGTCGCGTGGCCGAGATCGGCGCAAAAACCGACTTTAATCCCCTCCCACTCGACTGTAAAGGCAACCGGGTCGAGCGTGTCATGCGGCACGCTGAAGGGATGAATCTTCAGATCTCCAAACTCAAACGTCTCTCCCGTCGTGAAAATCTTGAAGCGGGGACGCATCCCCAGAGCGGCGCAGATTCCTTTGGCCGTTTCCGCATTCGCGAGGACGGGGATTTTCCACCGCTCCGCGATCGTCGCAAGGCCTTTGATGTGATCTGTATGCTCATGCGTAATCACGATCGCCTGAATCGTCCTGTAGTCGACGCCGATCTCTTCGAGTCTAGCCGCGATTGCGCTCGCGCTGAGGCCGGCGTCGATCAGAATGCGAGTAGAGGGCGTCCCAATAAATATGGAATTCCCTTTCGAACCGGATGCTAGAGGACAAAACCCAATCATATCCGGGGGATTTTACAAATTAGGTGGATTGCCTGCACGCGTATTGTTTCTGCCTCCCGTCGGCGATCCGGATGACGCAGAAGGGATGGGAGCAGGCGAGATCCCATTTCCACGAACTGAACAGCATCTCGGTTACATTCGAACCTTGCAGGTTGATGAAATCGCACTGCGAGAGAAGATCCTTCATAACCGGCTTCGGCTCGCTTGTCAAAAGTTCAAGATCTTCATTCGCAAGCCGGGTTCCGCTTAAATCGAGCTTCTCCACTTTTTTCGCTTTGCAAAAGTCGGCGAGCTTTTGAAGTTCCGGAGGCGGCAAATTCTGGCAGCCCGCGAGAGAGAGTTCGTGGATCGCTTCGAATGCCTCGAGAAACTGCCATGCAGCCCCGCTCACCCCCTGCGGGGCGCGCACTGCAATCCTCCTGGCTGATCCGGCTGCCAAGTCCTCGATCTCGATTTCGATCTGCCCTGCTCTAGCTGTCCTGAGCGGCCATTTTCTCACCAGCCTCTGAAGAAATCCCGGCTCGAACCGGCTGTCGTCCAGATCGAGATCGTCGATCTGCAAATACGGGAGTTCGACGAATTCCTGCGCGTCGGTCTCTTTCAAACGGCATCCGGAGCCGAAGCCGAGACCCGAAACAGGCCCTTCCCTGCCGGCTTCCTCCAAATGGCGGAGCGTCCGCTTATCGACTGTGCCTGGCGCGCTGATTTCAAGGCGTCTCCGGTCCAGAGATCCCCAGAGGATAACAAACGGCTTGCTCTCATCCTCTCCTCCCCTTTCAATCAGGGTGGCGATCGTCTTGCGGGTGATTTGGGGATTTCCGACAAGCGTCAAAAGCTCGAGCCGCCTGAGATTCTTGACCACAGAGCAAACAGCGGCGTCCGAAAGATGCGGGCACTGGTCAAGACGAAGCGATTCGAGCCGGATGAGAGGCATAATTCCCCGGAGGAGCCATTGCGAATCAACGCAGGTGCGGGAAACGTTCAGCTCTTTCAATTCATGATATCCGACCAGATGGCGGAGGGAAGAGGGATCGAATTTTCTTAAATCGGACAGGTTGAGCGTAACGATCGGCAAACCCATCGCATCTTTAAGGCACTGCCCCTCGATCAGCGATTTCGATAGATCGAGCGAGATCAGATAGGCGTTCGCGCTGCAGAAGGCGTGAAGCATCGGCTGGAACAGCTCGTCGCACATCAAGAGATTATGGAGGTGGAGGTGGAAGGGGGAATCAAGGGCCGCAAAATAGGTTTGCTGGGCGATCAGCTCCGCCGCTCTTTTCAGAGGCTCGATCAGCGCCTGCTTCTCCTGGGCTCCGAGCCGCGCCGGATCGACGAAATCGGCGAGGCGGGCCATCAACGCCTCGATCGCTTTGCGCCTCTCCTCGCGGGCGGCCTCTTCCGCAGGCTTGGGCGTCGCCAAAATCCTTTCCAAAGCCTCGATATCAGCGGTTCGCGCTCTTTCTTCTGCCGACGCCCCGCTTGCCATCCGCGCCTGAAGCTCCCGCTTCCGGATCGCAATCACGCCCTGCAGAAGCCTTTTTGTGATATCAGTGATCTCCTCGTAGCACTGGTCGAGCATTCCATTCAGGTTGGACGTCCCGTCGGGAAACGTGACCGCCAGATCGCGGGCCAGCTTCCGGCACGCTCCATCGCTTAAGCCCAAACACCCCTTCAAATCGATCCGTTTCAGAAAGGGGCACTGCGCCGCAACAACAGCCAATCCCTCATCGGTCAATGAGGCGCACCCGTTGAACGAAAGATAGGCCAGCCGCTGGAAAGAGCCTAAATCGTCAGCCCACTCGAATCCATCTCCCGGCGCATGATTGATCTGGATGCGGGCCATGTGGGGATAGCGATGGAGAATGATTCTCATCCGCCTCAAAATCTCGTCCAGGGGAAGCTCGTTGGCGTCGATTGCGATCCCGATCCTTCCCCCTCCATCGGCGAAATAGCGGAGCGGCTGTCCGGCGTTGAGCAGCCCCAGCTCCCTCTCGCACATCGCTTCCAAATGAGCGGGAAGAGGAAAGTCGGGAATCTCGGTCCTGCGCCGCTCGCCTCTTTCGCGGCATGCAGCGGCCCTGCATGCTTTTGAAACAGGAAAGCTTCCAAAATAACGAATCGAGTAGAGAATCTCCAAAAAACCGATCGCCGCAATCGCAGCTCCCGCTTTCGGAGGAATCGCCTTCATTCTTTCCGATGCGAGCAGCGTCCCGGCAGCAGCCCCGGTCCAAAGAACTGTTCTTCCCATCAGGCTCCGCCTCTCGCGCTGCAAATCGTGCTCAAGCTCCCGGAACGCTTTTTCGGTAGCGGTTTTCGGATGCGGGGCAGGCGCTCCGCTCCAATAGTCCCAGAGCGAAGAGAGCCTTCCATAGATTGCGGCGATCATGCTAGGAATCTCCTCCGAGCATTCTCGGATCGACGACTTGGAAATTTCCCGCCAGCACAAGACCCCGATTCAAGTGGCCGATCGGGCGGAGCCGGTCATCCTGCGGCGCGCTATTGCGCAGCTGCTGTGATTCTCTCATCGCCCGCATCGCCCGATCCACCTCTTCTCTTTCATCCGGCGCAGCCGCCGCGGCCGCAGGTGCGGCGGCAGAGGAACCTGCGCTCGCCTGGGGAGAATTGGTCGGCGCATGGTACGCTGGAGTTCCCTTTGCCCGATCGAACCAGTCTGCAGCGGAATAGGAACGGTTCATCGCCGCGCTGAATTCCTCTCCGAAACCCTCCGCGATTTTCCACAGCGAGCCGATTGCGGCAGGCGAGAGTTCCGCAAGCTCCTGGGACAAGTTGATCTCATTGAAAAAATGGGGATTTTTGGAAAACTCTTCCTTGATCCGTTTTACGGCGGCTTCAGAAAAACCGTACCGTCCTTTGAGGGTAAGCGGATCTTTTGTGCTCTTCAGCGAATAGTAGACATGGCACACCGCTCCCTCTGTTTTAGCAAGAGACGGCGCGGCTTTCCGGACGCTGGCGATCTCGCGCTCTGAAAGGGCCGCTAGATCTGTCTCAATCCCGAGCCGCTCGCAAAGAACCGCCGCTTTCAATTGACCCAGCTGAAGAACCCGCTCTTTCGGACCTCGCCCGCCCAATTCTTCAAACAGGCGCATCGCTTCGCTGGGGCCCTGGTCTTTCGCATCGTCATCCGGCCCTCTCCTGTCGACGCCGCTTTGAGATGCGGACGGAAGAACGTTCATGGCCGAATGGCTCATATCCCGCGGCAGCCCCTGCCACGCGACGAACCCGATTTTTGCGAGCGATCTGGATGAATACTCCTTTGCAGCCCGGAAAAAAACAGGAACAAGAGCCGGATCGAGGACGGAAAAACGCTCGGCGGCAATCGCCGCATCAGCGCCCTGCCTCTGGAAAACATCCCACAAAATCTCAAACTGTTTCTTCGTGATCGCCCCGATCCGTTTGAGCTTTTCGAGATCTTCGCCGTTTTTGCAATTTTCGGTTTTGACCAGCTTCCAAATGAAGGCAGCGGCGGAACCGTAGTTGCAGACCGTCTCCACCTCCTTCATCAGATCCAGCCTTTCCCTCTCCGTCAGAAAGCCGTTGTTCCGGTACTTCTCCTGCACATTGAGGTTGCATAGAAGACCTGCGCCAAAAAACCGGGCCCATTTCTCGTCCCTGGACATGTCCGGTCCGCCGAACTCTCTCAGGCAGCTTCTGGCCACATCCATAATCCCGGTCAGGACCTCTTTCTCCCGATCCTCCACATCGTCGAGCGTCTGCATCCGAACAGCTCTCCGGCGGATCTGCTGCGCCGCCGCATCCCGCTGCTCCAGCTCGTCGACATCGCGCCTCAAATCGCGGTCCGGCGCGCGATTCGGCGCGCGGATAATCGCCTCTAACGCAGCATCGCCGACCGGGTTATCGGCGTGAGCAATTACGACGACGTTATTTTTGGAACAATCGCAAAACTTGCCGAACGAGCAGGAACAGCTGTCGCAGAATTTCGTCCAGAGAGAACCTAAAGCGGCGCACGACATGACACCCTCTTAAATTGTAAATAAATATTTAAGAAGATGTTAAAATATTTTTTCACTTTCCGACAAGGGAATTCAGAAATCGAAAGCCAGGCGGAAGTAGCCTGCGTTCGACATGTAGCCGCTGCCGACGATCCCTTCGTACGTCAAGATCGCCGAGACCCATTTCCGGCGGAAAATCACTTCGGCGGAAGAGCCGAACATGTGCTGCATGGGCAAATGGATCGGGGTTTCGACATAGCTTACGCTGTCGATCAGCTTGGAGCGGGATGTGTAGGGAACCGTGTAGCGGTTGACGTAGGAGAGTTTCTGGCGGAAAATCAAAGCCCTTCCTTTCGTCATCTTCATCTGCTCGAAAAAATTCACGCCCGCTTCGCTCTGCAGAATGAACGTCGTCAGCGAATCGGCCTCCGTGTTCAGCGAAACGCCGCCGCCGCACGTTCCCAAAGCCAAAACGCTGTCTCCCGTCTCGACGATCGATTCGGTAAAAGCGATCGAGCAGTCGGAGAGGAGAAACGGAACGAGCGAAAACGAGGGGCCGAAGCCGATTTCATAATTGAAATCGACATGAGGGACGAGCTGATAGGTGCTGTATTTCGAAAAGGCCGTTCCTCCGGGAATTCCGGATGTATCGAACGTATAGACGGTCCTGATCCCCAGCGGCGTCGCGGCCTGGATCTCCAGCGTCTCTCCCGGCACCGGAGCGAAATTCCTCACGGCGTTATTATGGTTGTAGCTGCCCGTCGCGAGGAGGTTGAAGAAGAAGTGGTCGAAAGTAAAGCTCGAGTATACCGTGCCGAAAACGCTCCACGTTTGCTGCCCGCCTCCGCCGTCGCCGACCGTCAAATCGGTAAAGGCATAAGTGGCGGCGCCTCCTACGAGAATCGTCTCCATGCCGATGTAATCAAGGCCCAGGATCGCGCCCCCTGTTTTCGTTCGATAGGAGGGGAAAAAAGCGGTCGAAGTGAGGATTTCATCCTGCTGCTGGAACTGTCCGAGAGGAGTCAGCGAAAGAGAATAGGAAGGAGGCTTTTTCTTTTGCGGGAAAAACGCGGGGCGGACAGGTTTTTCCGCCTCGGCAGGCTCTTCGCGGGAAGCTCTTGGCGATGGGACATCTGCCGCGTTTTGAACCAGAAGGCGGTTTTTCTCTTCCATCCACCGGACGACAGGCCCGCCGACATGGGCCGCCCCCCCGCCCCTTTTTCTCACGCACTGGTCGTTGAGGCCGTAAATAATCGATCCGAGCGCCTGGGTTGTCAGAACGGATTGGTTGGCGAAAAACGTCGACAGCGCCGCGGCGCCCGAACCGGGCGAGAGGAGCGAGATGACGATCAATCCCGCGCAAGGATCGTAAAGAACAAGGCTCGGAATCGTCACCTCCCCAATCACAATATTAGCCGTCGTCGCCCCGAAGGGAATGTTGAACGGCATCAAGACGGAATTCGGCGCGGAGAGAGGCGAGTAGAGAATTGTAGATGGATTCCCCTCGAAGTTGAAATCGAACGACAATTCGTTGCTCGAGGTGGCGATCGTCATGTTATTCGAAGTCACAACGATCTGCTGGAAGAGCCCATTGAAGGGTAGATCGGAAAAGAACAAAGCATAGACAGCGGGGCTGGTATAGGCGCCGCTCTGGAGATCGACATACAAAGTCGCCTGCGTCAGATCGAGCGGAGGGCTTATCATCGGGAATCCGGCGTGCATCACCATGGATGTGGCGCTCGGGGATACGGCCGTGTAAATTTCGGAGCCCGCCTGGAAAAACACATCTCCCAGGAACATCAGGATCCCCGGGTCGGGGCGAACCTCTCCATTGATGAAAGTGCTAAAGTTTTCGCTGGCAAAGACGATCCCGTTGCCGCTGAGAGTACCCAGGCTCCCTAATGTAAAATCCCCAAACTGCGTCCCGAAAGCAGGCAGCGGAAGGAGAGCTCCCTCCGGAGTCTGGAACGTCTGCCCGTCGAGACGAAACGTCCCCTGGTTGATCGATACGGATCCAGAGGTATAGTAGACGCCTGGATCAAAAGGGCTGTCTCCCGATGGCTGGGCTGTGCTTGTGGTGCTTAACGAAACCGTCCCTGGGCCGTTCTGCTCCAGATCTCCAATAATATAAAAACTGTCAGTAAAAGAAATGGTGTTGCCCATAGACGGATTCAATTCGAAAGGCCCCATCCCCATCGACGCGGCGAGCACGCTCCAGGCGGAAGAAGTGTTGGGCACCGGCGCCGGACTTCCGGGCACGACCGTGCCGTCGAAAACGGCCGATCCCTGGACAATGAACGGAGACAGCCCGAAGTACCAGACAGCGCCCCCTTGCGCAGATCCTCCAGTCCCGGGCGGACCAAAGGCGTTCCCTCCCTGCGCTACAGAAGAGAGGAACTGGACGTTCTCAAAAACGATCGTGCCAGGCATAAAAATAAGCCCGTTTAACGATCCCCCTAAAGCCGGATTTCCAAAAGGGGCCATCATCGTTCCGTCCGCTCCTAAAACCCTGCAGTTCTGCAGCGTCAAATTCTCCAGCGTAAAACCGAACAGGCCGTCGATCTGATTCAGGGTAAACCCGGGGAAATTGGCGCCATCGATCGTAGCCGTCGGCAGCGCCATCATATTCAGGTTCGCCCCGTTGATCGTCGATAGATAATCATTATTCAAATTCAATGTGGGCAAAGGGCCCGCAAGAGTGATCGTCTCTAACCCAGGCGCCAGGTTGAACACGATTTCGCTATCGGGATCGGGCATTCCCAAACTATTAAGCTGTTCGATGACAAACCGGAGCTCTCCTGCCACGCCCGCAGGAAGGGTATCGGTATTCGTAGTCACCGTATAGGTGCCTGCCTGGAGAGACGCGGCAAATAAAACAAGAATGAGTCGTGGATTCGTCATCAAGGACGCACCCCGGGACGGATGGTGGGACGGACTTGCTGCGTCGGAGGATTGATGAAAATACGGGGGCGCCTGTTATAGGAAGTCACCACGGCAAACTGTTCCATTCCCTCTCCGATCACAACTGTCTCCACCGCGTTTTTGATCTGCACCCGGCCCTGCGTGCAGGCCACATAGAGCACCTCATCGGACATCTCCGCCTCCAGCAGAGTGCCCAAAAGGCCGATCACGGCATTGGGAGTTTTGACATTGTATTCGTCCGGGTCGGGTTTGATCGAACCGCTGAAAAGGCGGAAGCCCCCCTCGAGCAGCTCGCCATGGCTCCGGTCTTTCCCTTTACCGAACTGATATTGTTCGATAAAATAGCGGGTATTCGACTTTAAATTCAAAAGACTCTTATCTAAAAATTCGATCTGGACGGCCGCATCGCCTGCAGTCTGAATCGTATCTTTGACATAGATCAGCGAGCCGAGCTCTAAAGACCTCTTTTTTTTCATTGTCTGCGACGCCTCGACAATCCCTTCGATCTCCGTCACCTTCCCGATTTCAGACGCGCTCCATAAAGAGAAGCAAAAAAGCAGCAAAGCAATCCATTTCATCCATTCACTTCGTTTCGAATTTTTGGATTCCGGTCCAGTTCGGATCGGGCGGAGACGGAGTCTGCATCCGTTCGAGATACATCTCAAACAGCTTGAGGTTGCCGCCCATCCCCTTTAGTTTGTTCCAAATCTGCCTCGCCTCATCCCATTTCCCCTGGGCATAGGCCTCGAGAGCTCTCTCTTGCAAAGCGGCCTCTTCCCTGATTTGGTTTGTGCCTGAGTCCAGGGAGCAAAGCGGCTCGAAAATCGCCACGGCCTTCTCTTTGCCCTTCACCTGGACCGTATCGAGCTTCCTGAAGAGAAAGCGTTCCTTCGCGCCCAAAAATGTCTTTTCAGAAACGATGCACCTGACAAAATAACGCTTCGTCAATCCCTCAAGGCGCGAGCTGAGGTTCACGTCATCTCCCATCGCCGTGTAGGACCTGCGGAACTTCGATCCCATGTCCCCCGCATACACCGTTCCCGAAGCGATCCCGATTCCAAATTCCACCGGCTCTTTTTTCTCCCTCGCGAGCCGGAGGTTGAAGTCGATCAGCCTCTTTTCCATGTCGAGCGCCGACTGGACGGCATGAACCGGATGCTGAGGGTCATCCAGGGGGGCTCCCCAAAAAGCCATTACCGCATCTCCAATATACTTGTCGATCGTCCCGTGATTGAGAAAGATCGCTTCCGTCATCTCGGTGAAATAATCATTCAGAAACGCAGTAAGCTCTGCAGCGTTCATTTTCTCTGAAAACGTCGTGAATCCCCGAATATCCGCAAAAAGGATCGAAAGATCTTTGCTCTCTCCCCTCATTTCGATTCCGATCCCTTTCTCCAGAATCGAATCGATGTACTCGGAAGAGACATACTGGCCGAAAACGTTCTGGATCGCGCGCTTCTGCCTTGCTTCCATCAAATGGCCATAGATGATGTTGAAGAAGAAAAGAATCGCCACCCCAAAGATGGGAAAAAACATCGAAAGAACCACCCTATCGGCGCTCCACGCCCAGCGGGCCAAAAGGAGCATGCAGCCGACCGAGATTCCTGAAATAAGAAGCATCTTCAACGTATCGAGGCGCGGCAAAAAGAAAGCCAGAGGAATTCCGAAGAGGAGAACCAGCGCAACCGACACCCCTTTTTCCCAGCCTGGTTTATAGGGCAAATAGTTGTCGATCATTCCCTGCGCGATCGAAGCGTGGACCTCCACCCCATTGAATGTTTGGGAAATCGGCGTTGAAACCAGATCCCCGCTTCCTGTCGCTGTCGCCCCAACAAATATCAGCTTTCCCCTCACCTGATCGGCAGATACACGGTCACGCATCACATCCGTTGCAGAAACAGAAGGAAAAGTAAGGGAGGGGCCTCGATAAGGAACAAGAATCCTCCCCATCGGATCGACCGGAATGACCCTTCCGTCCAATTCAATCGCCTCGAGAAACTCCATCTCGGCATACCGCTTGGCGATGAGATCGATCTTTTGAATATTCAGATATTCGATCACGCCAGTCAGCGCCAATGAACCGAAGACTTTTTGCCCCATCCTATAAATGAGAGGAGAAAAACGGATGATGGCGTCTGAATCGGGAGTGCTATTGATGAAGCCCGCGTTTTTTGCCGCCTGCTGCAGGAGAGGAATATTTCCAATGTAGCTATTTTTCTCCGGAATATAAATCTGATCCTGTTCGGACGCCAGCGTAAGAATCGGAGCGGGCAGAATTCCCGCATTCTCTTCATCCTGAGTCAGCACCATTCCTAATACAGCATTCGAACCGGAGAGGCTCTTGGAGAATACAGCGTCGAAATCAAAACGTTTAACCGCTTCCTCATTTTCCAACCGCCCTTCCATCCCCTGAAAAACTTTCAAAGCGATATTTTCCTGCGGCGAAGAGAACAGGAAATCGAAGGCGATCACTTTTGCGCCCAAACTTTTAAGCCGGTCGACCAGGAGAGCCATCTTCTCTCTGGACCAGGGCAGCCTTCCTTCCGCAGCCAGGCTCTCATTATCAAGCCCTACGATCAGCACATCCGAATGATCGGAAAGAGGCTGATGGATTCTCCGGATCCGAAAATCGTACGTCTTGTCTTCAACGAATTCGATCCAATGGAAAAGAGGGGCCGATTTGGAAAAAAGGAGGAATGCGAGCGCAAGGGACAGGATGATCCCGATAAGCGTGGGGATCCTCTTGCTCTGATAACGGGCGACTGAATCAGCCGAAAATTTCTCACTCATAATTTGTGAGTAGAACATTTCCCAATAAAAACGCAACCGGCATTGATCGGAAATGTTGCATAACCTCGATTCAACGAGAGCAGTTCTCTTTCATACCAAAATCAATGATCAAACGATGAGACCGTTGCATAACCTACCAGCATTGGTCGTATAACAAAAGACA
>CAYPZU010000053.1:0-15150 GCA_964415395.1 uncultured bacterium | reverse complement strand
TCGCATAGGAATATTTAAGGCCGATGTAAGGCGTCAGCAAATCGATTCGATAAGAAATATCCAAATCCACTTGCCACTCATACCACTTCAGGCTCGTGCCGGAAGCGCTCACATTCACTCCGTCGATGGTGAGCCATTCTGGATCGTAGTTGCACGACTCGTATCTGCCGCCCAAGCCCAGAGTTGTATTGCCCCACTCAAACAAAATTCCGCGGGCTCCTACGCCCCAAAGGAAATGATAGAGCGTTTCCATTTCGACCTGGAACATGTCTCCTGCCGCATCGTTATAGCGCCATTCGGCGTAGGTGCGGGAAGAACCAAACACCCCGAAAATATCGAGCCTGTCGACAAAATTCAGAGTTGCGGTTCCAGAATTAGTCGTCTGCTGATAAGAATCCACTCTGCCATGGCCTTCGGTCTGCTGCTTCATTCGAGCATCAGCAACAAAGTCGCCTTCATATCCGGCACGGAAATCGATCCACGTGTCGCACGACATGAAAAAACCCTCATCAATAAGCTGAGGTGCAGAGGGATTTCCTACAGGTGCCGCATGCAGC
This sequence comes from uncultured bacterium, assembly GCA_964415395.1. GTDB lineage: Bacteria > Chlamydiota > Chlamydiia > Chlamydiales > SM23-39 > CAYPZU01. Next base: position 14,593 of record CAYPZU010000053.1, on the reverse strand, counting down.
GCTGAAGCGGCAACAAAAGCTGCCATCCACATCGCAAGTTTTTTCATCGTGACCTCCGTTGAGAGTACCCTGCTGGGATTTTGTGTCTTTTGATTGGCTTTCGATCCGACACGAAAGCAACATCTACTGTTAAGTGAATATCACAACAATCCAAATAAGGGAAAAAGAATTTTGTTCTCTGCCTGCTAAATGAGCCCATCGGCAAACTCCTTTTCCTTTGTCAGCAAAACCCACGCATCCTTATTTTCACCCGCCATCCACTTTTTCCAATCCCTCATTGGCACGCCTCTCGTTCCAACGCGGTTGAATCTCCAAAGCTCCATTTGAGAGGAGCGGGGATTTGGGGCAAATCCAAAAAACCATCCTGACCAATTCGAATCGGCGAAAAGAAGCGGAGCCGGCCGCGAGAATCCCAAATCGCGGGACGCGGACGCAATTTCTCCATCCCAATCGATTGATCCAATCGGATATTTTAACGTTTTCAGCACAATCATCTTGCAAAGCTCGATTCGATCCAGAGCCCCCAAAAAGCCCCCCGCCCCATCAATCTGGGGCCGGTTTCGAAGCGCCGGATATTTCTGCGCCAATCGATTTAGGATCGCATCGCCAGCAGCCCTTGCCGCCGTGTTTGATAAGACGGGAAGCTGCTCAAAAAGAAATGAGTCGGCCAAAGCCGCCGGATCTGGAGCTGCCGATCCGTTCATCGCGCCAAGCCACTGCTCGACAAGGATCGCATAAGAAGGAGCGGCATGATTTTGCCTGGCCAGGTGGAGGAAGAGAGGTCTCTCTTTCGCAGGAAGTCTTTCGCTCAATTTGTGAGTGAGGTATTCCTGCGTTTCTTCTTCAATCCTGCCCTGCTTCCGAACCCATTCCCGGCCCCGTTCGGCAGCCTGAACAGATTCTTTCTTCATCAGGCCAGGGAGATAAAGGAATGCATGGGTCGGCGAGTGGATCAAAAGAGGCCCGCCCTCACCCGCATTCTCTTTCAGCAGAAATTCCAAAACGTCCGATTCCGACTTCGGGACGATCGCCGCCTCAGACAACCGCCGGTCCCGTCCGCAATAAGCCTGCACCAGCGTCTCCATGGTGCCGCCTGAAACATAGTGCCAGGGCGACTGCCGGCCTCTCTCCTTGGACCTGGCAAGCGCCGAAGCAAGAAACTCCGGCTCCTGGATGAATTGGATCAAGCCTGTCGTCAGCCCGCCGAATAATTCCTCGCCGATCTCCGCAGGCACTTCAATCTCTCTTTCGCAGGAAGAAAAGAACTCCCGCAATGCAACGATGTATTCCTCCCCGCTGCAAATGGGAGTCCATTGGGACGGATCGGCTCTGCCGTGTTTGTACACCAGCCTAAATCCTGCAGGGCTATCTTCATACACATGCGCTTCTTCCCCAAACAGGGAAGGGTCGAACAATTCCTGGAAAGCCTCTTGCAGCTTCGCGTCGTACTGCTGGATCAAATAAGAGAAGAATCGGGAAAGGGCGTCGGCCCGATCCGCCGCCCGATTCCTCATCTCCAGCGCAGCGTTCGCCGCCTGCACAGCGCTCGTCCACTCGGCTTTCAGCTGATTCCTCTGCCCATCGCTCAGCGCGTTGTAAATCATCGCCTCCAGGGCGCTTGCAGCCCCTGAATTCTGTTCATACTCTTGATGGAATCTGGCCGCCTCGTCATTCGCCTTTTGCAAATGCGCGTCGATCGTTTGATAGAGGAATTCTCCGACTCCTCCCTTCTGATCTGAATGGAGTCCAAGCCCGACATACAAATTCCAGCGGGCGAAGTCCACCTTTACGTCGCAGAAAGAGGCGAGGGTATACTCCCACGACCGGAGAAGGGCGCATTCAGCCGCCGCTTCGAAGGCATGGCATGCCTTTGCCGTCCTTTTTTTCCATTCCGCAATTTTTTGCGCCCGCTCGCTGGGTTTCTGGTAATAGACCGCCGACTGCCTCGCCAAAAGGGGAGACAATTGCATTTTCGCCAGATGCTCCTCGTCTTCCAGATCCTGTTCGGTCAGCCCCAATGACTCCAAAAGGAGCGTCCGGATCAGCTTTTCCGCTGTCTGGAGATCTTCCCTTCCCTCCAAAAAACGTTTTAGTTCGGCCGTTTTCTTTTCCAAAGGCTTGGCAGGATCGATCAGTCCGCCCGACTCCAAAGCCATCACCAGCCCGGGGCAGAGATGCAGCGTCTCGGCAAACGGCTGCAAAGGTCTTTGCAAATCCGATTTGCCAAAATTAGGGCTTAGAGGAACGGCGTATTCTTTTCCCGCCACCACCCTTTTCATCATTCCGGTAAACAAAAGATCGTAGAGATCCCTGATCAGGCGCAAAGGATGGCGCATCTGGATCAGGATCGCAGGAGCGGTCGCAAAACAGGAACCGGTTGTCTGCCTCAAAAGCGTGAACCAGGCCGCCAGAACCGCCCTTCGGACATGGGTTGTCTGAACGGTTTTGATCGGCTCGGGCCAAAGAGTGATCCGAACCAGCTCGTCCGCCTTTTTATTGGTGAGCGGGGGCGAAAATTTCCGTATCCAGGTCCAAATCTCTCCTTTTTCCTTCAGCGACTTAAGCGAGTCTCTTACATGTCGGAAAATAAGGGAGTCGCTCTCCCGGTCCGGGCCCAGAACATAGATCCCCTGATCGAACTGAGCGATCCATCCATCGAGGCGGTCCTTCCTCAAATCTCCTTTTTCATCGATCAGGTCGTTCGCCAGGAGCTGGCCGACATACCTGGCTCGGAACCGGAGAGAATCCTGAACCGGGCAGGCGTCCATATAGCGGGAGACCGCGGCCTCGCCGATCATCAGGAGGCGATCGGGCAGCGATCCTTTTGGCGCCTGGAGGAGGGAAGTAAAAAACAGCTCTCGGAAGTCCACAGTCTCTATCTACAAAAATTTGATTATGGTGGCAACGTGTAAAGCCGCTTTACACTACACACTACGCTAAATTGCGGAGATCTTGTACACTCTCCTACAGTTTTTTTCACTGGGTTTGGTATGAAAATCAAAGTTAACAGCAAGTCTCTCGAACTTCCCGATGGCAGCTCCGCAAAAGACGCCGCGGAAAAACTCCACTTAACCGCGCCGGATCAAGCCGTCACAGTCAGCGTGAACGGCAAGCTGCGCGACTTCAATCATCCGCTCTCGGATGGCGACGATGTTGTATTCTGGAACTTCGACGACCCGCTCGGCAAAGAAGTTTTCTGGCACACGTCGGCGCACGTGCTCGCCCAGGCGATCCTCCGCCTTTGGCCTGAGGCCCAGCCGACGATCGGACCTCCCCTCGAGCACGGGTTCTACTACGATTTCGGCAACCTGACGATCTCCGACCAGGATTTTGAAAAAATCGAAAAAGAAGTCGAAGCGGTTCTTGCAGAAAACCACAAAACCCAGCGGATCGAATTTTCCGGGAAAACCGACGCCCGCGAAGCTTTTTCGAAAAACCCCTACAAATGCGAATTGATCGAAAGCTTCGCCGAAGAGCCGATCTCCGCTTACCGCCAGGGGGAGTTCTTCGACCTGTGCCGCGGCCCCCACATGGCTGCCCTCGGCAAAATCAAAGCGTTCAAAGTCCTCAAAACATCGGGCGCGTACTGGCGCGGCGACTCGAACCGCGAGATGCTTACTCGCGTCTACGCGATTTCGTTCCCCGACAAGAAAAGACTGAAAGACTATCTGCTCCTCGTTGAAGAAGCGAAGAAGCGGGACCACAAGGTCCTCGGGCCTGCCCTCGACCTTTTTTCCTTCAAGGAAGAGGCTCCCGGAATGCCTTTCATCCATCCGCGCGGCCTCATCATCTGGAACCGCCTCCTCGATTTCCTCCGCGAATGCTTGAGCCAGGCCCACTACACCGAAATCAAGACCCCCACCATGATGAGCAAAGAGCTTTGGGAGCGTTCGGGCCACTGGTTCCACTACAAAGAAAACATGTATACTTCGCTCATTGAAGAGCGGGAATTCGCCATCAAGCCGATGAACTGCCCTGGCTGTATGCTCTACTACCGGTCGGCGACCCACAGCTACCGCGAAATGCCAATGCGCGTCGCTGAAATCGGCCACGTCCACCGCTACGAAGCGTCGGGCGCTCTCAACGGCCTCTTCCGCGTCCGCAGCTTCCACCAGGACGACGCCCACCTCTTCATGCGGCCTGACCAGATCCGCGACGAGATCAACCAGATCCTCCGCTTCGCCGACAAAGTCTACATGACGTTCGGGCTTCCCTACCGCCTCGAACTTTCGACCCGTCCTGAAAAGTCGAAAACGATCGGCTCGGACGAAGAGTGGGACAATGCGACGAACGGCCTGAAAGGCGCTCTCGACGACTGGGGCCATTCTTACCGGATCAACGAAGGCGACGGCGCGTTCTACGGCCCGAAAATCGACATCCACATCCGCGATGCGATCGGACGGTTCTGGCAATGCGGAACGGTGCAGCTCGACATGTCGCTGCCGCAGAAATTCGAACTTGAATATGTAGACAACGATGGATCGCACAAACGGCCCGTCATGCTCCATCGCGCCATTTTCGGCTCTATCGAGAGGTTCTTCGGCATCCTCGTCGAACACTTCTCCGGAAAATTCCCGTTCTGGCTCAGCCCGTACCAAGTGCGGATTGCAACGGTTGCAGACCGGCACATCCCGTACGCAGAAGAGATCGCAAAGAAAATCCGCAGCGCCGGGATTCTCTGCGATGTCGACGACACGAATGAATCGGTCGGAAAAAAAGTGCGCAACGCGCAGCTCCTCAAAACAAACTATCTCCTCACCGTTGGAGACAAGGAAATGGAGAACAAAACGATCGCGCTCCGCACACGCGACAACGTCGTGCATGGAGAGATTGACATTTCTGATTTTCTTGCTAAAGTCGTTAAAGAACGGGACGAAAGAGCGTTGATGTCCCCTTTTTCTACAGCTCCCTAACGGCGAGAGAAACTCATGAAAGTTATTTCAATCAGCAGCTTCAAAGGTGGAACGGCAAAAACCTCAACTTCGCTCCACCTGGCGGCTGCTCTCTGCTTATTTCATAAAAAAAGAGTCCTCTTAATTGATTTCGATGCGCAGGCGAACCTCACAACAGGTCTAGGTTTCGACCCGGACGAGCAGGACAGCATGGCGCCTGTGCTTCAGGGAGAAAAAACGCTCCAGGAAGTGATTCTCGCTACATGCATTCCCAACATGCACATCGTTCCCGCCGACACCTGGCTTGAGCGCGTCGAGGTTTCCGGAGCTCTTGCAGCCGATCGCTATTCGCACGAAAGACTGAAAGAAATTCTCCGCGATTTGCCCTACGACGTCGTCCTCATCGACACGCCGCCGTCGCTTTGCTGGCTTACTGAATCGGCGATGATCGCGTCGAATTATTCGCTCGTATGCGCCACTCCTGAATTTTACAGCGTAAAAGGGCTGCAGCGACTCTCTCTTTTCATCAACAATATTTCCGAAAGGCACGGTACGAAGATTCTCGGCGTCGCACTTTCATTCTGGAATCCGCGCGGAAAAAGCAACGATGCCTTTTTGAATGTGATCGAACAGACTTTTCCAGGAAAACTCTTGCAAGCAAAAGTCAGACGCGATATCGCAGTATCAGAGGCAACCATCTACGGAAAGCCGATCTTTGAGACAGCGCCAAAATCGCGCGCTTCGATCGACTACATGGACCTCGCAACGGAAATACTTAAGAGGATTTGATGATGTCCAAGTTCAACGATCTTCTCAACCTGCGCTTCAAGCAGAAAGAATCCCAGGCCGCGAAAATGACGGCTCTCGTCGAGCGGGCGAACAATGGAGAATTGTCAAGCTTCTCAGGCGTTTTCCGCGTTTCCGCTCTCAATGAAAGCGAAAAGAGCGCGCTCGAAGCGATTCTGAAAAGCTTCCGGCTCGACGACGACTACGACGTCGGCACCGACCTCAATGCTCTTTCGGCGATCACTTCCGAAGTCAAAGCGATCACCAACCAGGCAGTCATTCTCCACGGCGAGCGGATTAAAAAAGCGCAAGAAATTCTCAAGCGGTATAAAGACGGCGCGTTCACAGCCTGGCTTTTCGCCACCTACGGCAACCGTCAAACTCCCTACAACTTCCTTCAATATTACGAATTTTACACGCAGCTTCCCTCGACTCTCCACACAAAACTCGACCAGATGCCGCGCCAGGTTGTGTACAGCCTTGCAAGCAGAGCCGGGTCGTATGAAAAGAAAGAGACGATCGTCCGCAATTACAGCGGCCAGCCGAAGCAGGAACTGCTCAGCCTGATCCGAATCGAATTCCCTCTTGCGGAAGACGACAAACGGCTCCCTCATTTCGCCTCCCATGCAATCAATTTCCTTAAAAGGGCGCGCGAAATGCTGAAAAATCCGCTCTGCACGGTAGCCGACGACGAAAAGCGGCAGCTGAAAAATCTCCTCTCCCAGCTCCAAGTCCTGATTGAAAAATAGATCATGACCGACGAAGCGCGCCACGAAGAGTACCAAAGCCCTTTTTCGGCGCGCTACGTCAGCCGCGAGATGTCGCGCATCTTCTCAGCCCATCACAAAATCCACACCTTCCGCAAACTCTGGATTGCTCTTGCGAAAGCGCAGAAAAAACTAGGGCTTCCCATATCCGGCGCTCAAATCGCGCAGATGGAGCGGCACGCGCGCCAAATCGATTTCGCCAAAGCGGAAGAATTCGAAAAACAATTCCGCCATGACGTGGTGGCCCATATCCACGCCTTCGGCGAACAGTGCCCCGAAGCGAAACCCATCATCCACCTCGGCGCCACATCGTCCTACGTCACGGACAACGGCGACCTGATCCAGCTCAAAGAAGCCCTTTCCCTTCTCCATCTGAAACTCGTCCGCGTCCTTCGCCTCCTCGCCGGATTTGCAGCCAAAGAAGCTTCTACACCCTGCCTCAGCTACACCCACTTTCAGCCCGCCCAGCCCACAACGATCGGCAAACGGGCCTGCCTCTGGCTGCAGGACTTCCTCCTTGATGCGCAAGATTGGGAGCGCCTTCTCTCCTCCCTTCCCTTTTTAGGCGCCAAAGGAGCGACGGGAACGCAAGCCTCCTTCCTCTCCCTTTTTTCAGGAAACCACGAAAAAGTGCGCAAACTGGAGCTTGCGATTGCGAAAGAATTCGGCTTCACCAAAGTGCTTCCCATCGCGGGGCAAACCTACACGCGGAAATTCGACCTGAATCTCCTCAACGCCTTCGAATCGTTTGCCGCAAGCGCCCACAAAATGGCTACCGACATCCGCCTGCTGGCCCATGAAAACGAACTCTTCGAATCGTTCGGCAAATCGCAAGTCGGCTCTTCAGCGATGCCTTATAAAAGAAATCCGATCTACTCTGAGCGGATCTGCGGAATCGCCCGGTTCGTCATGTCGCTTGCGCAAAACCCCGCCTACACCGCAGCGACGCAATGGCTCGAGCGGACCCTGGACGACTCATCGAACCGCCGCCTTTCGATTCCTGAAGCATTTCTCGGAACGGATGCGATCCTCAATCTTCTTGTCCACGTCCTCTCCAACCTCTCTGTGAACCGCGCTGCCGCCTCCGAACACCTGAAAGAGCAGCTTCCGTTTCTCGCCATGGAAAACATCTTGATGCTTGCGGCGAAAAAAGGGGGCGACCGGCAGGAGCTCCATGAAAAACTGCGCAAGATCGCGCTCGCCTCTCGAGGCAAAAGCGATCCGCTCTCCTACGTAAAATCGGAAATTGAGAAAGAATTTTCTCTCAAGCGGAGCGAGATTGCTGCCCTTCTCAAACCCGCAGGGCTCCTCGGCAGAGCGCCCCAGCAGGCCAAAGAATTTCTCCGGCACGACGTTGCGGCCTATCTCAGGAAACAGAAGAAGTCGACCCGGATTTCGCCGGTAGAACTCTAAATTGCGGCAATGCCGCAGATCCCACGATCGCCGTTTTGATGGCCCGCTGCGTCTTTTCGAGCGGCTCGACCAGCGGCAAACGGAGCTGGCCTCGGCATTTCCCCAGCCAAGACATCGAAAATTTCACGCCCTGCGGATTGGTCTCGATGAAATGGGCCTTGCAAAGAGCCATATAGCGCTGAAAGAGGATCTCCGCCTCTTCCCACTTTCCTTCGAGCGCAAAATGAATGGCCCGGCTCCATCCTTCCGGAACCACATTCCCAATTACAGATATTGCGCCCTCTCCGCCCGCTCTCATCAAGGGGCCTGTAAAGTCGTCATCTCCCGATAGAATCGTAAAATGGGGACAGCTTTTCCTCACTTCCCTGATTAACTCAATGTCTCCTGAGCAATCCTTAATCCCCGCAAGATGCGGGAGCTGGCTGATTTCCTGGATCGTTTCCAATGCGAGCTTCAAAGCCGTTCTGGGAGGATTGTGGTAGACGATAACCGGAAGCCCCACAGATCCAATTTCACGGAAATGGAGAACGCAGCCTCTTTGGGTCGGCTTATTGTAATAGGGAGTGACCGCTAAACATCCATCGGCCCCCAGGTTCAGCGCTTCTTCCGTCGCTTTCACAGAGCGCCGCGTGTCGTTCAAGCCAGTCGATACAATCACTTGAATCCGTTTCGCCGCAACCTGTATGGAGAGTTCAGCCAGTTTTTTCCGTTCTCCTTCGCTCAGCGTCGGGCCTTCGCCTGTTGTGGCGCCGCAGACAATTCCGTCTGTTCCCGATCGGACATGCCGCTCGACAAGCGCTTCAACCCGCTTCCAATCGATCCGTCCGTTTGCCTGAAAAGGTGTTATGAGAGCGACATACGATCCCCGAAACGACATAGCTGCCTCCTGTTAGAGGGAGGATCATGTCATTCGCGGGAATCAACGTCAAGATAGAGGGCGTGCCTGTATTGTTCTTCGATCGCGATTTCAGACAGCATCTGATGCATTCTCTTCGCCATCCGGAAAAACTCATCCGCATGTCCGCGCAGTCCCGGCTGAAATCCCCACTGGAACGGGATTTCCTGAACCAATTCAACCACGCTGGCATTCTTCATTCGAAACACCGTGGCATGGGGTTTGAACGAATGGTTTTTTCTCGCCTCGACATAATCGGACACGGATTTGGGAAGAATTTCTCTGGCGGTATAAATAGGAAGAGAAAATTGAAAAAATTTCCTTTTAGCGTCAAAATTAATTTTAATCTTATTTCGACAAGGAAAGTTAATTAAACGATCGATAACAGAACTAAATTCATTGTCCATATTCTAATCACCCACATTAATTATACCAAATATCACACCGCATTAAAAGCCTCAATTCGTATTTGACGATTTCTTCAAGTATTTTGTATATGAAAGAGAACGGGATTGAGGTCTATGGAAGGGAAAAAAACTATTTATTATGGCGCTCTTTACACCACTTTGGGCTACTTCTGCCTGGCGGTCTTAAGCCTTTTCAGCAAGCTGATGGGGAGCCAAGTCTCGATCTTCACGATCCTTCTCTTCCAAAACGGCATCTGCCTTCTGCTCACTCTGCCTCAAATCTTCAAAGAAGGGATCTCCCACCTCAAAACCCATAGAATCGGGACGCACCTGGTTCGCGACGTCGCCGGGGTTCTCTCGTTCCTCTTTCTCTTTTTCTCGCTGAAACACGTGCCGCTGGTCACTGGCACGCTTCTTCTGAACACTGCCCCTCTTTGGCTTCCTTTGATCGCCTGGCTCTGGCTGAAAGTGAAAATTCCGGGACGCCTCTGGTGGGGTCTGATCATTGGATTCATCGGCGTGGGCGTCATCCTGAAGCCGGGAGCTGCAGCATTCTCGCTCGGCAGCCTGGCGGCCCTTTTCTCAGGGATTCTCCTCGGCTTCGCCCTTCTCGTCATCCATCAGCTCAGGACAACCGAACCGACGAACCGGATCCTGTTCTACTACTTCCTCGTAGGAACCGTTATCTCCGCCCCGTTAGCCCTCATTGAGTTCATTCCCCCGAGCTTCAAAGATCTCCTGCTTCTGATCGGAATCGGCGTCTTCACCTATCTGGCCCAACTGCTCGTCACCTACGCCTTCAAATTCGGAAAAGCCGAAATCCTGGCGCCCCTGGCGTATACAGTTGTGATTTTTTCGGCTCTGTTTGATTGGATTTTCTGGGACAATACGCCCAGTTTTCTGACTTGCTTCGGAGCCCTTCTCATCATTATTGGAGCCATCCTCTCGCTCCACTTTGAATCGAGAAGACAGAAGAATCTATCTAAGGCATTGTGATGTAAAACCGCTTTACATCCAGGGGCTTCCCCACTCGGCATCGCGGGCATTCCGGTACGATTCCTTGTCGCTCCGGGTCACGACCCGCTCCGCGAGCGCCCCTTCCTTTGTGCAAAGGTTCAGCCGTACATGCCCCGACCCCTTCATCGGATGGCGGACGATCCTGTTTTCCGCATGCGGCAGCGGATCTTTCGAGACGACCAGATAAGAGAATTTCTCATCTTCATACCCCAGGCTCCCTTCTTTAAGCTGCCGATGAAGGCGGCTCCTCTCGATCCGGGCCGAAAAATGGCACCAGTCGCTTCCCTGGATAGGGCATGCGAGGCTATGAGGACAGGGCGAGGCAATATGAGCCCCCCATTCGATCGCCTTTTGTCTAAGCCTCCGGATCAATCCAAACCCTTTTGGGGTTCCCGGTTCGATCACAGCAATTGTCCGGATCGGGGCATTCCAGCACCGCGCCCAAAGCTCCTCCGGATTCTCCATCTCATTCAATACGTAGGAGAGAACGGCCAAATCAGCCTCAGGCAAGGGAAGCGGATCCGCCAAACTGCGCTGAATCCACTCCGCCCTCTCTAAAATAGGCACCCCTCGTACCAAGTTCTTTCCCAGGGCAATCGCATCTGGGCTTCGCTCAATCAAAGCGACCTGCCGCAAATCGGAAAAAAGCGAGACGGCAGCCCAGGTAGCTGTCCCAGGCCCCGCCCCCAAATCGAGAAGCCGTGAGCCCGAAAAAGGGAAACTCTGCAACACCTTGTAGACAGCGGCAAAAGTGGCCGGCATCCGGACTGCGAGATAGGCCAGCCGGCGCGATTCGTCGTTGAAGATCGTGCGGGAATCGGAGCCGCCCCGATAGGTTTGCGTGAGGATGGCCCGCGCCTTCTGGAGCGCGGAAGTGGAGGCATTTTGCAGAAGCGAGTCGATGGCGGTTTGAAGTTCTTCGGGAAGCTGCATAGGCCTCGAGATTATACCTTAATCCCGCATCGGCCTCAACGGACTTTCAGCCCTACTTCGGCGGAAAGACCCGGTTTCAATACGACATCGGGCGCATCGATTGAAATCTTTACTGCAACTTTCTCGTTTTGTCCAGATGGGGTCTGGGCTGCAATCTTCGATGTCGTCGCAGGACTGATCCAGACAATTCTTCCCGAAAATTCTTTTCCCGGATAAGCCGCGAGCCTGACTCTCGCCGGCATGTTGATTTCAATGCGGCCCAATTCCGTTTCGGGCACTTCCGCTTCGACCCAAATCTGCTTTGGATCGGAAAGAAGAAAAACAGGTTCTCCCAAAGAGACTTGCTCGCCGCCGTTCTTCGCTTTTTTCAAAACGATCGCATCAAAAGGCGCGAACATTTTTTTCTCTTCCATTTGCGCAAGCTCGCGTGAGAGCGCTGCCATTTCCTGAGACGCCCGCTCCATCCGCATTTGCGCCTGCTCAAATTCACTCAAAGATTGGTCGGCGGATTCCTGCGAACCGACGCCTAAATCGATCTCTGCGCTGGCAGAGAGATATTCCTGCATCGCCTTGTCCATCCGCTCTTTTTCGCTCCGGATCGCCTCAGCAAGACCTTTCTTTTGCGATTCGATTTCATTCATCCGCGCAAAATTGCGCCCTGAATCGACCGCAAACAGAAGCTCTCCTTTTCTGATCAAACACCCTTCCTGTGGGCCGTCCGCTGTGACTCTTCCCGAAAAATCGGAGGAAAGGGCGATTGAAAACGCATCGACGTGGGCCATCGGAATCCACACAAAAGGACGGATCGCCTGAACCCAGTAAGCTAAAACGCCCAATGAGGCGAGCAGAATGACAGCTATTCCAAACCGCAGCGAAAGAAATGACTTCAGCGTGAACGAAGGAATGCGGATAACGATTTTATTTTCTTCAAGAGTTGGCATGATCGAATTTTCCTAAGACTTGAGAATAGGCTTCCTGAAGATGGGCGGAAGCTTGCAAAAGGGAATCTGTTGCAAGCGCCGTCTGGGCCGCCTGCTTCTCGAGATCGGAGAGATTCGAATGAGAAAATTTCTCTTGATTTCCCATCCACTCAGACAAATCTTCAATCCACTCTCGCATATCTAGAGAGTAAAAGATGCCTATCGATCTTTCAAGGTAAAATAGATGGAGACAGCGATCAAACTCGCTCCGGATCCAATCCAAAACGGAAGCGAGCTTGCGCTCACATACGCAATCCCGCCGATTAATGGCGCCGCAGCCATTGCAAACGACTGGACTGATTGGCTCATGCCTAAAATCTTCCCCTGCATTTCTTTTGGAGAAAGATCGGAAATCAGCGCCGTGCAAAGAGGCCACGCGATCCCGCCGATCACGACGCAAAGACCTAAAATGGTGAGCACGCCATAGAGATTTTTCGGAAAGATGATCAAGGCGCAGAAAATCGTAAACGCCACCAAACACGCTTCGAGAATTTTGACCGAAGGAAAATAATAGAGAAGCATTTGATTCAGATACGACCCGATCGCCCAGCAAATTCCCATAAAGAGAGCCAAATCGCCGATATTCGAACTGGTGAATGAATAACTGTCGACTGCAATCACCGGAGTGAATTGGAACAGCATCGTCCAGGCAAACAGAAAGAGAAAATAGACCGAATAGACTCGCTTGATCCGCTCCGTCTTCAGCGCAATTTTCAAATTCTCGAACGATTCGAAAAACCGATATTTCACATCAGGCCGGACCTGGAAAGTTTCCCGGAACCCAAAATAGAGAAAGATTAAATTGAGCGCGCTCATTCCCGTTGCAATCCAGAGGGGGAAATTAAAAGAAAAGCTGGGATGAATCGACGGATCCGAGAGCTTGCCGCCCAAAAAAGCTCCCAGCACAAACGAAAGCCCCGCGATGACCGAAAGGGTTCCGTAATTCTTCGCCTTGCTCTCTCCGGTGCTCAAATCGCTTACGCACGCAAGGCACACCGACATATTGCTCGAGAAAATCCCCGTAATCAGCCGTCCGGCAAACAACAGGTAGAGATTTCCAGCGGCCATGCTCCAGGCGCTCATCGCCAATCCGGCAAGAGTAAAAAAAACGCCCAGAATCAGCGCTTTTCTTCTCCCGTTCCGGTCTCCATACTCGCCAATGAGCGGCGCGCCCAGAAACTGTCCAAACGAAAAAGCCATCAGAAAGAAGCCAAGGACCATCGTCCGCGACCCTTCAGAAAAATCGGCCGAGAAGAGCCGATTTCCCGGATCGAGAAAATAGGGGGCGAAAATAGGAAAAACGATCGACCAGCAAAGATTATCGATGAAAAAGGTGAAGTAGATCGACAGAAGGCTCAGGCGGGCTTCTTTTTGAGCGTCCATTAGCAAATCTTCCAGTCGATCGGTTTCTTTCCCGCTTGCTTGAGAAATTCATTCGCCTTTGAGAAGTGATGGCAGCCGAAAAATCCCGCATAGGCTGAAAGCGGAGAAGGGTGCGCGGAGGTGAGGACAAGATGCTGTTTGGCCTCGGAGCAGGCCTGAATATGCTGAAATTTCTCCAGCGCCGACTTGCCCCATAAAATAAAGACGATCGGATCTTTCCGGCAGCAAAGGAGCTGGACGACTCGATCAGTAAACGCTTCCCAGCCCCTTCCGTGGTGGGACTTCGCCTCGTTTGCCCGCACCGTCAGCGTCGCGTTTAAAAGAAGAACTCCCTGTTTCGCCCAATCAATCAAACACCCGTGGCTGGGCGGCTCCAGCCCCAAATCTTGCCGGATCTCCTTAAAAATATTCTGCAGAGAGGGCGGCTGGGGGATCCCTTTAGGGACGCTGAATGACAATCCATGCGCCTGTCCAGGCCCGTGATAAGGATCCTGGCCCATGATGACCACCTTAACCTCCTCAAACGGCGTCTGGCAGAAGGCGTTGAATACCAGTTCGAAAGGAGGATAGACTTCCGCTCCTGAGGCGATTTCCTGGGCGAGAAAAGACTCGAGCGCCTTCATGTAGGGCTTACCGAACTCCTCTTCAAGGAGCTTAAGCCAGGAGGCGTCCATGCGAGCTATTTTTTTAACGGGGAGATCCATAAGTTGACCCAAGCCTACCAGCGAATGTTTTTTTCGGAAAGTTGAGAATTGACAGAAAGAAACGCAAGCGTCTAAGATTTCTCCATCTAACGGAGTTTGCTGTGAAAAATCTGGCCGAGAACAACGTCATCCGCTTCACAAATGTAACCCGCAAGAAAGATGCGATTTTCGCGAATTTCAAGGTGAAAGGGCTTCGGAACGGCGTGGTGTTTTCCGCCTCGATTTCCGTCGACATCACCTCGCTCGAGCTGCACGCCGGCGACTCGTTGGAAAAGATTATTGAAGAATGCGCCCGTCATGGCGTGAAAGAGTTCAAAAGGGCCGATTTCCAATTCGAGGGAATCGCGTCCGTAGGTTCCGAATATCTGGGTGTAGCGCAGCTTGGCTAGCGCGTTTGCATGGGGTGCAAGAGGTCG
>CAYPZU010000052.1:11767-15242 GCA_964415395.1 uncultured bacterium | reverse complement strand
ATATACTCAATATATCACCACGTATCTTGAGATGATTCCAGAACCTAGGACCTTTCGATTAGAGCATAAGTTCGTTGATGTTGTAGCTATCGCATTTTTATCTAAAGTTTAATGAAAAATCCTGCAAAAGGGCATTAGAGTCAAACAGTTCAGAGCATCGCTTGACAGCGAATAACCTACACAGGGTGTTGATGGCGATTAACTTTTGATGCGCTCGCCCTGATCTATACCGTGACCGCCTTTGATGTACATGATAATGAAAGTCTATTTCAGGCACTCTCACCTGACAGACCCGCTAGGTTTCTAAAAGCCACTGATAACTCTGACCAGTCAAAAGTTCTGAATGCGTCTCTCCACCTCCAAAATACAAGGCCCGGAAAACCCGGGCCTTTTCAAAGATAAGTTCTACCAAAAATCTGACTCCAAAAATTTACGCAAACCCCCTTCCATTTACGCAATTATTACGCACCAAACTGGACAAAACCGGCGCAATCAAGCTCTGCTGAGGACCTTATGGGCGCAGTCAGGGAATACAAGAAAGAAGATGGAACTGCTACAATCCTATTTTGTCTGTCTGCAGATAGGTAAAGATTTCTAAGTCAGCCAAGAAAGCTCCAACAAATCGAAATCTTCTTTTTATTCTAAAACTCCCCTACACTTCTCTATTTTACCCAAATCGCAGGAAGCCAATGAGCGAAGAAAAAAAAGCCAATATTCGTAACAGCACCGCCGAATTTTTAATCTTTTCCGGACAATCAGGAGAAAACAGCATTGAAGTTCGCATCTTCGAAGAATCGGTCTGGCTGACCCAAAAATTGATGGGGACCCTATTCGACGTTGCCCTCCAAACGATCAACGAACACTTAATTAACCTGTTCGACCAGAAAGAGATATCTAGGGAAGCAACTATCCGGAATTTCCGGATAGTTCAAAAAGAGGGCTCTCGCGAAGTCGCGAGGAATATCGAGTTTTACAACCTCGACGCCATCATTGCTATCGGCTTTCGGGTCAATTCCCTCCGTGCCATCCAATTTAGACAATGGGCTGTGAGTGTTTTAAAAGATTTTGCCCTTCGCGGCTACCTGCTAGACAAAGAGCGCTTGAAAAACGGTTCATTTTTCAACAAGGCGTATTTCGATAACCTAATAGAAGAAATTCGAGAAATCCGAGCAAGCGAGCGCAGGTTTTATCAAAAGATTACCGATATCTATGCCACGGCAATGGATTACGATGCTAAGGCTGAAATTACACAAAATTTTTTCGCAGAAGTGCAAAACAAACTTCACTTTGCGATTCATGGCCACACAGCTGCTGAGTTGATCGTCGAAAGAGCGAATAGCAAAAAAGAGAAAATGGGACTGACCACATGGAAAAATGCTCCAGCCGGAAAAATCCTAAAACCAGATGTCGTCGTTGCGAAAAACTATCTCACTGAAGTGGAATTGAGATCGCTTGACCGCTTTGTCACAATGTATCTCGATTACGCTGAGGACAGGGCTTCACGAAACATTCCTATGACCATGAGAGACTGGGCTGACAAGCTCAATGCTTTTCTTCAGTTTAACGAGAGAGATATTCTCAAAAACCCAGGAAAGGTGAGCAAAGAAGTAGCAAAGACCTTTGCTGAAAGTGAATTTGAAAAATATCGTGTCGTCCAAGATCGCTTGTTCGAGTCAGACTTTGATAAGCATGTTAAACAGGCACTAGATAATCAGAAGAAGTTGACTGCAAAAGAAAAGAGCCCTGAACTTGCTCCCATCGAGAAGTTCTGATTGGATCTCTCCACCTCCAAAAAAACGCCCGGGCATCCCGGGCTTTTTTTGGGAGGTGAGCAAGCACGGGGCCCCCAACTCGGGGTCCCCGCCGAGGCTTCGTCGGAAGGGGTGTGAAGGCAACAGTTTGCCTTGCGTGGGAGAATCAAGCCGGCCCGGCAGCAACGAGCGAAGCTCGTGCGCGAGGGCTTCTCTCCTTCTCTAACGCCAGGGCGGGTGGGTGTGTTAATCATCCGATTTCCGCCTCTTTTGGCGGAGTCAATAAACCCTTTCTTTGTAGACGCTCTCTGAGAGAAAATTTGGGCTATCTTTTTTTTGCCGATATGAATACGGTGCAGTTACGGATTAAAAAAGTCGAGGAGCTCTATGGATACAAAAAAAGTCATTCGCGAATTCTTTCACCATTTTGAAAAAATGGATGTAGAGGCGATGCTCCACCTAACTGCTCCTCACGCAATGGCGATATCGCCAACATTGGGCAAAAAGGAAATTAAATCCCACTATCAGGAACTATTTTCCAAATCAAAACGGATCAAAATAGTCATCAAGGATATCTTCATCAATCCCGACAACCCTCTAAGGGCAGCTGCTTTTTTTAGCTGGGGATGGGAGTCGAAGCATGGTGTAATCCTGACTTTCGATATCGTCATCATTTTTGAAATGAACGCGCAGGGCAAGATCCAAGAGATCCAGATTATCTACGATGCTCAAGCTGCGCGGGAGGCATTCCGAAAAGAGGGATAGACGAGACCAAAACCCAATGCAAAAATCCGTAAAACGTATGAGACTTTCTCTGAAGCCAATCATACTTACACACGGTCGCTCCTCAGTATGGCCGGGCAATCTCCGGCCTTTTTTCATATAATACTCACAGCTCGCTAACGCTCACGAATAGTTATTACGCTAATATCGAAAGGCCTACGACTATCAACTACAAGTAAATATTATACCTATAAGATAAAAAAATCAATTTTGTCGGTTTTTTAGATATCCATTGTTATAATGTATTTAAAAAATAAATGGATTTTTTATGACTAAAATTATGACGCAGTTTAAATCATTTACAGAATCGTACTACGAACAATCCTTCGATATAACATCAGAAAGTTGCTCCTCTACCATCGATTCCGCAGAGGAAGAGTTTTTTCGACTTCTGTTTGAGGTGGATCGTTTTCTTGCCGCATCGCAGATGCATGAGCAATCAGGACAGTTTGAATTGGCTTTAGAAGATGTAGAGCAGGCTCTTGGATTTTTAGATCGAATGGCCCAGAAATTTGATCCTACATGGCTTGAAGGTTCGCACGGATGGCAAGGTAAATACAATCACTTTACCCTTCGTAAAGGAGCCATTCTTCTAGCTCTTGGGAAAAATGAAGAGGCGGTCGAGGTCTTCCTGAATCATCAACCAAAAGATATTGCGACAGTTCTTCTGTATAGATTTATCGAGCAAAAATTCCATGTGCAACTGCTCTCATTGAAAGAACCTACTCAAGATGTTTCTGAACAAAGCGATCTGCAAAGAGCCACATCCCTATTTTTAGCAGGCCGCTATGACGAGGCTGAGTTGATTCTAAAAGACGATCCCTATGGTGGAGGTCTTTTGCGTCCCGCTTGCTTGACAATGCTTGGAAGGACGGAAGAAGCTCGAGAACTCCTTAAAGGCCGACTTTATCTAGACGCTCCTGATAAGGTGATGCTTGATC
>CAYPZU010000052.1:0-11757 GCA_964415395.1 uncultured bacterium | reverse complement strand
CGGCGATCTTCCAGATCAATGCTGGCAGAACACGCTTCTTTGGAAAAACTGGGAGTGGCTTAACAAATTTCCCATCTTGACTTTTGTAGCAACTAGAGGCTGAGAAATTTCGGCAGCAGCCTACGCGAAAGAGGCCAGCCTCTTCCGCTCAAGAGTTCTGAACGCATCTCTCCACCTCCAAAAACATGGCCGAGTAAATCCACCCGACTTTCCCAGCCAGTCACAACCCATCTAAACTGTTTATGCTCAGCGTCTTGCAATTTAAATGTTTACAAAATGTCAATTTTGTATATATTCGAAGGCAAGATGTATACAAAAAATGAGCAAGTATGTGGTCAAGATTAGGGCATCTAGTACAGCAGCCAACAGGATACAAAGCGTTTATACCCCTTCCCTTCCCCCCGGAGCGCTCCCTGTCCCTTCCGCCGTATCTGGAGGTAAAACATGGAAAAGCGATGCACCTCATCGGGAAGCTTGACGGGATCAGCCAATTGCTGCCGGACAAAGACTTCTTTTTACTTATGTTCGTTAGAAAAGAAGCTGTGTCATCCAGCCAGATCGAAGGCACAAAAGCCACAATGGCGGATGCTATCGAAGCCGCAGTTTTACCCAAATCTGCCCAAGCGACTGATGTAGAAGACATTCTGCACTATGTACGCGCGCTAAATTACGGTCTTAAACGCTTTGAAGATTTGCCATTTTCCGTTCGCTTGATCAAAGAACTCCATAAACAATTAATGGATGGCGCCAGATCAACACAAAATGCCTTTCCAGGAGAAGTTCGTTATACGCAAAATTGGATCGGAGGAACTTCTCCTATGAATGCGAGCTTTGTGCCCCCGCCTCCTCACGATGTGGCTCGCTCATTAGGGGACTTAGAAAAATTTGTCCATGCCGAAAAGGGTCTTATTCCTCCTTTGATTAAAGCCGCGCTGCTCCATGCCCAATTTGAAACCATTCATCCCTTTGTCGACGGGAATGGGAGAACGGGAAGATTGCTAGTCACGTTATTTCTCTGGCAAGAGAAGTTATTGGAGCTTCCCTTGCTGTATTTATCTGATTTTTTTAAGACCCATCAAAAAGTCTACTATGACAAGTTGCAAGGATATCACAGCGATCCAGCGCTGATTGAGGCTTGGCTGGACTTTTTTCTTGAAGGGGTCATTGCGACCTCGGAGTCTGCTATTCAACTTGCAGCTAAGATCGTATCTATACGTGAAAAAGACATGGACAAAATCCACAGATTCGGAAAAACGGCTGCAGCAACAGCCGTAGACGTATTGCGCAATCTGTTTGGGCAGCCCATCGTTGATGCGGCCAAGGTTCAGAAATGGACCAATACTACTCGGGCCGGGGCCCAAAAAATCATTGATCGTTTGATTAACGCAGATATTTTAATACAAAGAGACCCCCGAAAAACCTATGGACGAACTTATGTATATCGTTCATACCTGCGGTTGTTTGAAAAACCCTGAATGAGGGGCTTCTCCAAGAGTCTTTCAGAGACGTTTTGCAAATGCGCTGAATGCGCGGGCGACCTCGATTGGATTTTCCATCCAGGGAAAATGAGCAGCATTAGGAATCGACTGAAAATGGATATTCTTCCGGTGAAACCGCTTTTCATTCTGAAAGAGCTTCAACGGCGTCAGGCAATCTTCTTCCCCTGCTAAAATCAGAGCGGGAATCGATTCGGGAACCCATTTCGCGCGGTAGGTTGCGTCAAAGTGCTGCTCAGACCAGCGGCACGCTTCCGCCTGATACGGGAGTGCGGAGAGAAATCTTTGACCCTCTTGAAGGGACTGGCTGGTGAAGAGATAGGGAGCCGAGGCGGCAGTGAGCGCCTGCAGCGTCCGGTTGCTGGGATTGCGGTCGTATTCGTCTTTCAGGGCTTTGAGTCCGGGGACGGGGCGGCGCTTGATTTCAGCGGCGAAATGCTTCTGCCAGCCTGCGTCGGGAGCGGAATCGAGAAGAATGAGTCCTCGAAGAAGGGGCTCGAGTTCGGGCAGAGAGAGGGCGAACATGCCGCCTGTCGAGTGAGCGGCGAGGAGGGGGCGTTCGAAGAGGCGGGCTGCCTCAAGGAGCGCTTGAGGCCAGCGGCTGATGGCGTCGGGACAGCCGGGAACGACGTTTGAGCCGTCGCCCGGTAAATCGAGGAGCCAGATCGATCCTGGCAAACGGAGGGCTTTCACGAGCGGCAGGAGCGATTCGGAGCCGAGTCCAGGCCCGCCCGGGAGAAACAGCCAATTCAGCCCTTCTGAAGCCTCATAGGCTCTGAGGCGGGCCTTGGATGCGGTATAGAGCGTTTCAGCCATCGAGGATATCTCCTCAGTCAACCCAGTTGAGGCCTCGGGTTTCCCGAGGCCTTTCTTTATTGAATTGAGCCATAAATGGCTCGTCTTTCGGTCAGATTCTTCTTCTCCCAATAGGCAGCATACCGATCGCCACTAGAGAAATGCCAAAATTCATAAACGTAATTCATGAGCCCTGCTTTTTCAGCAGCCATCAGACAGTAGAGACGATTTTGCTTTTGCCCAGATGAAATCTCCTCAGAAAAGGTCGGGGCTGTTTTGTTCTCCCCCCAAATAACGCCGAAAGACCCCATGTCTAAAAAATCGCCTTTTTGATTATCCCACAATCGAATGTCAACTGCAGCACCCGTTGAATGAACAGGCACATTGTTCTTGATCGGAGAAACCCATTTGGCAGTCTCTTGCTCAGCCTCCTCCAAAGTCAAATATGAGTTGGCAGACAAAATCTCCGCCCTCTTTTTTAGGAAGAGTTGCTCTTGTACAGCTAGGTCTCGCAATCCCTCAAACACTTTAATTGAAATCTGACCAGGTTCATACCCAAAATCGCTTGCCAGATCATCGAGAGCCTCAACCATCAGTTCTAGTTTTACAAAAACGCCGATTCGCATTTTTGAAGCGCTTGGCAACCCAGAATTACAAGAAGGACTCTCAAAAGGTACATTTGGATCAGGCAACATTTGGATACGCCACACTGAGATTGTTTTAAGATCGACTAATCCTTCTCCATTTTCATCTATGGGGATTGTCTTAATTTTTTGATCCGCAATCACAGGAGCTTGAAACGACTCATAAGCTCTGCATTGCTCGCGAAGGATGCTACCTCTTGACAAAGTCGTTGCATGAGCATCGAATACTTCATTCCAAGTAGCTGCAAAACAATTTGTTATAAAAATAAGACCCAGCAATCCTTTTTTCACCTCAACTCTCCTTTAAATTCGAACTTTGCGAAACCAACCAACACAATAAATACTTTACCTGTAGAATATCGCTTTCATCGAGTCGCTTCTGCAATAGAGCAAAAGAAAAACCGTTTCATAAATCACCGTATGTGAAATAGATTCCAAGAAATATAAATCTAATATTCAATGTCTTCCAATCACAAATTCTGAACGCGTCTCTCCACCTCAAGTTGACGAGAGGCATTCAGAACTTCTTGAATCCCTCTTTTTTGCTCGAAATCCTACGCCTCCTGAAAACCCATTTCATCAGAACCTTCGCCTGGGAAGCTTCAATGGTTCTTTCTGCCAACACAAAGATCGGGATTCACCGGGCTTAAAACCTATCTGAATTGAATTTTGCAAAAGGTTCCCAGAATTGCGACAGCTTTCTGAAGGTTTTCCTCCTTGATCAGAATGTAGTCTGTATCAAAAGTTGAAATGGCAAAAATACTGATTTTCGCTTCAGCTAAAGGCTGAGCCAGAGAAGATAAGATGCCGGTGAGTCCAAAATCTAACGGACCTTCGACCTTGAACATCTTCCATCCTTTCTCTACTTTTTCTCCTTGAGGGACTTTATCTTCCAGGCACACGACCGATAGTTCATCTTCCGTTTGCGTGATCGAAAAAAACTCCTTTCGATCGATTGCCCAAAGAGGAATCTCAGAGAGAGGATTCAGGCGGACAACGGCCAAACGAATCGGCATAACTGAAAGAGCGAGCATAGAAAAACCATCCTGCAGAGACTTTCTCGGCATCCGAGTTTATGATTGAGTCTAAAAAAAATCCAGACTGGCAAACGCGAGTCGGAGGGAAGTCCCTCCCCAGAAGAAGGGGCGATTCAAGCGTCTCAGTCGACCCAATTCAGGCGGCTGTAAGCGAGGAGCAGATGATAGAGATAGGCCCGGTTTTTATCCTGGGTAATATGCGACAGGGCGAACTCGCGTCCCTGGCGGGCGATTTGCGCGGCCTCTTCGTCATGCTCCTTCGCCCACTGGATCTTTTCCAATAGATCGGCGAGGCCTTCTTTGACTGGAATATAGTGGACGTTGGGTTTGAGCTGGCTGTAGTACCACTGGATATGCTTTGAATCTTCCTTGAAAACAAGCGAACCGGAAAAGAATTTCCAGCCGGAGGAATAGTAGGAGCAGGAGTAGCCGTCGATGAGCATGTGGTATTTGTAGGAGAGCTGCTCGGGATAGGTGAGGAAACTGCCAAGGTAGGGAGCTAGCATTTCCCAGTTAGCACCAAGGTAAGAAAACCGCGAGTCGATGACATCGGGATGGAGCGTGGAGAGATGGCACAGCTTGATCCGCGAAAGGCAGTGAGCCTCGTTCGGATCGGTGGAGACGGGAAAGCCTTCGGGAGGGTGCTGGCCGGGGCCGCCTCTCCAGACGAGAAGCCCTTTTCGATCCTGCCAGGCAGGGATCGACCGCTCGTCTGTGATGTCTGCCGGTTTGATGACCTGGTAGGTCCCTCGAAGCGCCTCAAAGTCGGGAATGAGAATCTGGTTTTCGAGGCCGGGAACTGTCGCCATCACGAAAAGAGGGAAATCGAACGAAGCGTGGAGCGCGTCATGGATCGTAACGACAAAATCCAAGTCGGGCAGAGGGTATTTTCTCACCGTGTTCTGCAAAGAGCTTAAGATCGCCTTCATCCGCGGAATCAGGTGGTCTTTCGTAAGCGGATGATCGGGAGGAATCCGGTGGCTGGCGGTGACTTTGTTTTTCCTGATCGAGTAATGAATCAGCAAATGGCCGTCGTTGGCAGGATCCGCCGCAGTCCGGATGATTTTCCCTCTCGAAATGGGCTGATCTTTGAAGCGGGACAGGTCGCGCTCGATCTGCTGGACCATCCAGCCGCTCGCCTCGGGCGCTTTTTTGCGAAGCCAAAAAGCCCCGCCGCCAACGAGCAAAGCCGCTATCCCAAGATACACAAACCAGCCGGAGCTTTTCATCCGCTTCTCTCCTTTGCAAAATCAGGAATTGTAGAGAATGATTCTCAAAGGTTCAAACAAAAATGATCGGTTTAGGACGAAGCGAGAAATCCCACTGAGGGACCTGCTCTTTAAGCTGATTGAACATATGCTGCGCGAGCGCAATCCGTTTTTTGACCGTCTCGGGCTCGTCTGAGATGAAATGGCAGGCTGGAGTCTCATCCAATCGATCCGCGACAGCGTCGTCGATATACGAATCGGCGAGCTCCCCTTCTGAATAGAGAAGAGGGACGCTTTGGCTGAGCAGAGCCCACTCGGCTTCCGAATGCTTCGGTAAATTTTCTTCCCGCATCTGGTAGGCGAACAGAGCCTCGACCAGGCGAAAGACTCCTGGCACCGTTCTGCCGTGCTTGAAAATATGCTGGTACGACTCGACAAGACACTCCTTCAATACGGCGATGCCTCGGATAAACCGGGGATCCTGGGAAGGCAAGTCGAACAGAGCCGCCATCCAGGCGCACATCCGGTCGTAGGAGAGATAGAGCGTTAAATCGTGCAGCGTGTCGAGAGGCCTTTCCAAAAGAGCGGTTTCATATTTTTTTAAGGCGGGATCGAGCGCTTTTTCAGCCTCGGAAAAAGGGGAAACTTTCCTCTGCCCCTGGATCGCTTCATAGAGGAATGCGGCGTTGATCTGGGGGAGCGCGCGCACCCGATTCAGCGCTTCGGTGAAGAGCCGATCGTAGATGTACAGCAGAACTTCCTTCTCATCGGTGGAAGCGGCCGTTTGAGCCGTCGCAGTAAAAAGAGGCTCTTCAGGGCCGAACACAGGAAATCCTGAAAAGAGACCGCCCAATCCTAAATATTCGAGGAACGCGGGCCAGCGCAAAGCGATTTCGCTCTCTGGATGGGAGACAATCTCATGCCTTAAAATTATCGACGGATTTTGGCCGAGCAGCCTGACGGCCCGCCGATCAAGAAATAACTTCATTCGCGATTCCATGTTGCTCTATTTTTGCCGATTCGCCCTATGAAATTCCAGATCAAAAAAAATTATTGGCCGCTCAGTTTTTTATAGTCCGTCTTCCCGTTCCTGTTCTTCGGCAACTGTTTCAAGAAGACGATTCGTTCCGGAGTCTTCAGGGGAGACAAGTTCTTCTTCGCCAGCGCTTTAAGCTCCTCTTCCAGACCTTCAGGCGCGCCTGGGGCTGGAACAACGAAAAGGGTCAGGACATTTTCCTGATTTTCGTTTTTCGTTGCGGTGCAGGCAGCGTCGAACACGCCGGGATGGGTGCGGTACACCGCTTCTACCTCTTTGGCCGAGACGCGGATCGCGCCCCGGATTTTCAGAATGTCTCCGGGCCTGCCGCAATGCCAGATATACCCGTCCGCATCTCTGCGCACGAGATCGCCCGGGAGAAACCATTCTCCCCGGAAATGCTTCCGGGTCCCTTCATCCATCTGCGTGTAGCCGAGCATCATTCCGGGGCCCCCTTTGCGGAATGCGAGAACGCCCATCGTTCCAGCCTCGACGGGCTGAGTTCCCTCCTCCAGCGGGAGAACTTCCACTTCAAGACCTGGGGCTACTTGCCCGATCGAGCCTTTGCGCTTTTCCACTGAAGGCGACTCGCAGATCGGAGTGCCCAGCTCGGTTGTGCCGAGCGCCTGGTAAATGGGCCGATGGAAGAGCCCCCGCCACTTCTCTTCTACGGCAGGATCCAGATACTCTCCTACCGAGAGAGCGATCCGAAGAGAGCGAAGCTGATGCTTTGGGGCTTCGCACGAACGGACGATTTCTTTGTAAAAGAGCGGGATCGTCGCAAACACCGTAACGCGGTATTTTTCAATCGTCATGAGCGTTTCTTCGACTGTCGGAGGCGCTGCCCGGGCAATCGCCGTCGCCCCGGACGCCCAGGCGTCGAAGAAGTTCACCCGCATCGTATACGTCCAGTGCGGATTGCGCGTATGGAAGACCCGATCCCCCTCTCCCATCTCTTCCCAAAACTTGCGGATCGTTCCCCTGGCGCGGATCTCACCCTGGGAATGGATCACCCCTTTCGGCTTTGAAGTGGACCCCGATGTGTAGACGATGTACGCAGGATCGGACTCCCTGGTGCGCGGATCGAACGGATCGGCGGGAAACTTTTTCAGCGTTTCAAATTCCACTTGCCTGCAAAACGAAGGGAGCCGCGGGTGAATCGCGCATTCTTCCGACTCGTAATAGAGGGCGGCTTTTGCATCCTCGACGCATTCGAGAATCTCCCGCTCTTTCAGTCCGGGAAACGAAGCGTTCGGCACGAGTCCAGCGCGGATGGAGCCGAAAAAAAGGAGGAAGAAGTCGAGGCTGCTGTTGGCCCGGAAAATAAAACGGCTCCCCGGTTTTTCGCCGAGGCTCCTGATTCCATTGGCAGCTGAAAGAATCAGGCGATGCAGCTCTCGATAGCAATAGGTTTCTTCTTTACCGCCGGAGAGAAAAATGAGCGCCGTTTTGTCGGGCGTATTTTCGACTCCGCCGGATAAACAGTCTTCGGTCAAGTTCGCAAACATAGCTTCCCATCAGACAAGAGGAAAACCGCCGTCCACATGGACTCCCCTTTTCCTCCCTCCTACCAGAGATTCTCTTTTGGCAAAACGAAGATCAATCAGCCCTCTTTTCGGAAATACATTCGAAGAGAGTCGATTGCAAAACGATCCCCTCTTCTGCCGGAAGAGCAAATGAGAGCATCTGATCGGCCAGATCTTTCAGAAATTCCTCTCTCAACTCATCTGAAAGATGGCCCGTGTAATTGACGAGCGGCCGCAGCCAATCGAGAAGCTCGCTTAGGTCCTTAAAACGAACCGCGTCATGCGCGACCTCAAAGGAAACCACCCGAAAACCCGTTTTTTCAAGAAGCGCCTGATAGGAGTCCTTTGTGAAATAGACCCTTTGTCTTTTGAATGCGGGGAAAAATTCGGCCCATTTATCGCTTTGAATCAGCCTCTCGGATAGAGAACCGAGACTCGTCCCATCGCGGCCCGGCGCAATAAAAAGAAGCTTGCCGCCCGGATTGAGGCTCCGGCGGATCGCTTTCAAACCTTCTTCCTGCTCGACAACATAATGGAGCGAGCAAAAAGCCGTGATGAGATCGAATTGTTCGAAAAAAGGGAGCCTGGAGATATCCCCTTCCAAAAAAAGAAGATTCGGGCAATCCCGGTGGGTCTCGGAGGCGAAAAGAATCATCGCCGGCGCGAGATCGAGCCCGACAGAGAGGCCTCTCGTCTTGTTGTTTGCGATCCAAGCCGTAATTTTTCCGTCGCCGCAGCCAAGGTCGAGAACCCGCTCATCCCCTTTCCAGGAGTACCTCTCCAAAGCGCTGATCGCCCAGTTCCACTGCAAGCTTGAGTTTTGGGCATACCCCTTCGGATCTTGAAGACCCGCCGAAAAACCCAATTGCGTTCCCAGCGCGAACAGAAAGGCAAACAGATACCTGTTGAACATTGGAACCCCCATCCTTTATGGTGCGGAATTATGGACGTCCACAATTTTATCCTCCAGCTCGTCTTGATCTTGATCGCGGCGCGCATCGTCGGCGAAGCGGCGAACCGGCTGAACATCCCTTCCGTCATCGGAGAGGTCGCAGCAGGCGTCCTCATCGGCCCGAGCCTGCTCGGCTGGGTTGAGACTTCGGTCCCAATCCACCTGCTCGCTCAGATCGGGATCATCCTGCTGCTTTTCGAAGTAGGGATTGAGACCGATATCGCCCGCCTCTCTTCCGCAGGCTTGAAAGCGATCACGGTGGCGATCTTGGGCGTCGTTCTTCCCTTTGCGGGCGGCTTTTTGGTCAGCTACTACGCCTTCAGCTTTTCGCTCCTTGCCAGCCTGTTCATCGGCAGCACCCTCACCGCCACCAGCATCGGGATCACGCTCCGGATTCTGCGCGACCTGAAACGGCACGCCACCCACGAAGCGCAGGTAATCATCGGCGCCGCCGTCCTCGATGACATCATCGGGATCGTGCTGCTCACCATGCTCTACGAATTCGCCTCGCGCGGCGGAGTGAATCTCTGGAACGCGGCAAAAATCCTCGCCTTCATCGCTCTCTTCTTCTGCATCGCGCCGCTTGCCGCCAAATGGATCTCCCACACGATCCGCCGCTGGGAAGAGAAAAGCGATATTCCCGGACTTCTGCCAACCACCATCATTTCGCTGATCCTCCTCTTCGCGTGGCTCGCCTATCAGCTCGGCGCGCCGGAGCTTCTCGGCGGCTTTGCCGCAGGGCTTGCCCTCTCAAGGCAATTTTTCCTCCCCTTCTCCGCCTTCCTCCACAAGTCGGAAAGCTTCAGCGAACGGGTCGAGCAGCAGATGCGCCCGATCATCTATCTCTTCACTCCGATCTTTTTCGTCGCGATCGGCCTCTCGCTCAACTTGCGCGAGATCAACTGGGCATCCCCCTTCGTCTGGATCCTCAGCCTTTCTCTCTTCATCGTAGCAGCCATCGGAAAATCGCTTTCGGGGATGCTTCTTAAGCGGGAAACGCTTCTCTCCAAAATCATCATCGGGGCCGCGATGATTCCGCGCGGCGAAGTGGGCCTGATCTTTGCGAACGTGGCGAAAAGCGCGGGCGCGATCAACGGCGACGTCTACACGGCGCTGATCCTCGTCATCTGCGCCACGACGCTCATCGCCCCGTTCTCGCTCCGCTGGCTCTACAAAAAAGAGCCGCAGCACCCAACTTAGCGGGCCTCGAAATCGAACAGATGCTGCGACGGCTCGATGGGTCCTTCATAAAAGCCTGCCAGCTGCTCTCTGAACCAGACGTCGAACGGGTGGGTCGAAACCATCCAATGCTTCAAGTGGTCTGCGGCCTTTTCTTCCGCGTCGTGGTAAACGACAGCGTATTCTTTGCCGCCTAGCGCCTGAATCCAAACCCGGGT
Organism: uncultured bacterium; assembly: GCA_964415395.1. Classification (GTDB taxonomy): domain Bacteria; phylum Chlamydiota; class Chlamydiia; order Chlamydiales; family SM23-39; genus CAYPZU01. The sequence continues at coordinate 1,666 of CAYPZU010000052.1, read as the reverse complement.
CGATTTAAGGCCAAGACGCCTCAGCATGTCGGCGTATTCCCTCTTTTTCGGCCCTGTGATTACCTCTGCGAATTTCCTGTAGGCGTCAACTCTCCCTTCCTTGAACGGAACGACAATCAGAAACGGAATCATGCTTCCCTCCTTTCTCAGAGAAGTATCAAATGCCGATTTCTTATTCTAGAATTCCATCCCGTAACGGACAGCGATCCGCGAATCTAGCCAGCTCGACTCGATCCCCTGATCCACCTGGATGAAATGGCGCCTCTCCCCCGCGCTGTACTGGAAGCCCAAAATCAGAGGGATCGTGGCTACAGGAGCAACTCCTTTATCATAAAAATGACCCAGGCTTGCCCTGAGACCTGCTCCTAAATAGAGTTTGTTGGGAGCGAATGGATAGAACAGATACGCGGCCTGCCCATAAAGAGCCTGATGGCGGTGGTTGATCTGCGTGCCGAGCACGAAATCATAGCCGTTTCTCCCGTCGAGCACCCTTCTTCCAAACGAAAGCTCGGGAGCCGCTTTATACGAACCATAGGCAGGTTCGGAAACTCCCATGGAGAAATACCTGAACCGATCTGATTCCTCAGCATAGCAAAGGGAAAGAGCGCTGCAGGCGATCCATATGAGTTTTTTCATAAGTCCTCCAATTAGGATCCCCCTATTTTACCCCGCCGGGGTTCCTTTTGGACAACCGGTAAACTTATCTGTAATCAGGCTTATAGACGCACTTTTCGATCAAATCCCTGACCTTGGGCGGTTTAGCCGCCCGCGCCAGGTTCTGGTCAAAAATGACTTTGGCTACCCGCTCGGCCGCCCGCAGCTCGACGCCGAGAATGTCCGACTGGCGCGGGTAGAGAAGCCCCTGCTCGAGCTCCGACGCCGAAACCTCGTCCGCAACCGATCGCGCCGCCTCGATGAACATCGCGTCGTTCGCCCTTTTGGCTTGCGTCGCGAACATCGCCATCCCGACAGCCGGGAAGATATAGAAGTTGTTCGCCTGGCCGGGAAGAAACGTCTTTCCTCCCATTTTCACCGGATCGAACTGCACTCCTGCGGCGTAGATCGCTTTGCCTTTTGAAAACTCATAGGCCTGCTCGGGCGTGCACTCGGCGTGCTCGGTCGGATTCGAAAGGGCAAAAATAATTGGGCGCTCATTGATCTCGGCCATCGCCTCGATCACGCTCTTCGTAAACGTCCCGCCGACTGTGCTCACCCCGATGATCGCTGTCGGCTTGAACTGCCGGATCGCCTGCACGAAATCTTTCGTCGGCGCCATCGGATGGGCATACGGTTTCTGGAAATCAAACAGATCGGTCCGCTTCGCCTCGAGAAGGCCATGCACATCGAAAAGGGCGATCTGCGACTGCGCCTGTTTCAATGAGATCCCTTCCTGCGCCATGACCGAGGCGATCAGATCCGCGATCCCGATTCCCGCCGATCCGGCTCCCAAAAAGAGGATCCGCTGCTGGCTGAATTTTTCTTTTTTGATCTTCATCGCATTGACCAGACCGCTCACCGCGATCGCGGAAGTGCCCTGAATGTCGTCGTTGAAGGAGCACACCTTGTCGCGGTAGCGCTTCAAGAGGTTCACCGCATCGACGCCCGTCCAATCCTCGAAGTGGATGCAGCAGAGCGGAAACACTTCCTGAACCGCCTCGACGAATTC
>CAYPZU010000051.1:4830-15482 GCA_964415395.1 uncultured bacterium | reverse complement strand
CGGGAATCGCCCTTTCGGCAAAATCGCTAGCGCAGCTCGAATCGAACTGGACCGCAATGAGCGGACAAATGTCAGACAGCATGAGGAACAACGCGCTGATCGGCCTTTTGATCTCGTTTATCTGCATCTTCATCTATATCGCTTTCCGCTTCGAATATAAATTCGCTGCCGCCGCGCTGATCTGCCTGATGCACGACGTTCTGATCACGCTCGGACTCATGGGCCTGCTGCATGCCTGCGGCGTTCCTGTCCAGATCGATCTCAATACGATCGCGGCTTTAATGACCATCGTCGGCTATTCGCTCAACGACACGATCATCATTTTCGACCGGATCCGCGAAGAGATGCAGTCAGTCAGAAACAGACCGCTCTCCGAAATCGTGAATGCGGCGCTGAACTCGACTTTAAGCCGCACCACGATCACATCCGGAACAACGCTTCTCGTACTGGTCGCTCTCGTGCTGCTGGGCGGAGCTTCGATTTTCAGCTTTGCTTTAGTGATGACCATCGGAGTCTTCTTCGGAACGCTTTCGTCCTGGTATATCGCCTCCCCGCTGATGCTCTTTTTCCACGGCAGGGAAGAAGCGAAAGAAAGAGATCTCGTCCAACAGTCTTAAGAACTTAAGACCTGCTGGACAGCACAAGGAACTGGAAAGAGGCCCTATCTTGTTTTTTGTGTAAATTAATAGGGGAGGATAGTTAGACTGCCAAAAAACGTTCCCGGATAAGGATGGAGAATGCCGACGCTCGCTACTAAATCGCATGAGCCGATCTGGGTTTACCCGGAGAAAAACGCTTCGCTCTTCCAGGCAGTGGTCTCTGAGTTCAATATCCATCCCGTGACAGCCCAAATTCTCATTTCAAGAGGCTTTAAGACGATTGAGGAAATCCACGAATTCCTCTACGCCAAACTTCCCAATCTCTATGATCCCGATCTCTTTCCGGATATGGACAAGGCCGTAGCGCGGATCGTCCAGGCTCTCCATCTAAAACAGCCGATCCTGATCTATGGCGACAACGACGTCGATGGGATGACGGCGGCGGCTCTCCTGACCGAATTCCTCCGCGCGGTAGGCGCCAAAGTATTCTTCGACATTCCCAACCGCCCGCAGCTCAAAAAGAGCCTGATCGGCAACGCGCTCCAATCGGCGCTTAAGCACCACTGCGCCCTCCTCGTCACCGTCGACTGCGGCATCACTGCCGCCAAAGAAATCGAAGAAGTCGTCCGCCACGGGATCGACGTGATCGTAACCGACCACCATGAGCCGACCTCCCGCATCCCCCATTGCGTAGCGACCCTCAACCCCAAACTGATCAACAGCACCTATCCCAACCGCGAGCTGACCGGCGTCGGCGTCGCCTTCAAGCTCGCCCACGCCATCACAAATTACCTGATCGAAGCGGAAGAGATCAGCCCCTCGAAAATCGATCTGAAGCACTACCTCGATCTGGTCGCCCTCGGAACGATTGCCGATATGGGCGCGCTCAAAGGAGAAAACCGGATTCTCGTCCGGTACGGCCTGAAGCAGATGAGGAAAATGAAGCGGGTAGGTCTCGCCAAGCTTTTCGAAGTGAGCGAAATGCAGCAGGGCGACCTTTCCCCGATGGACATCGCCTCCAAAGTCGCCCCGCGGCTCAACAGCCTCGGACGGATCGCCGACCCGATCAAAGGCGTGGAGCTTCTGCTCATCCGCGACAGCGGAGAGGCTGAAACTCTGGCCAAAGAACTCGACCTCCACAACCTTGAGCGGCAAAAAATCGAACGGGCCGCCTCCGACGATATCGCCGAACACATCTTCCAGCATCCCGAAATCCTGCAGGAAAAAGCGATCATCCTCCACTCAGAAAAGTGGCATCCCGGGATCATCGCGATCATTTCCGCCCGGATCGCTAAAGAATACAACCGCCCCACGCTCATTATCTCGATCGAGCAAGGAGTCGGCAAAGGATCGATCCGGACGATCCCTGAGTTCCCGCTGCTGCCAATCCTGAAAGAAAGCGAAGACCTTTTGATCAATTTCGGAGGCCACGACTATGCCGCAGGCCTCACGATCAAAGAAGAGAATATTCCCCTCTTTAAGCAGCGCTTCATCGAAGCCGCCGACCGATGCCTGAAAGAACAGGACGTCGTCGCGAAACTGTATCTCGACGCCAAAATCGATTTCAAAGATCTTACGTTCGATTTCATGGAGTCTCTCAGCCTCCTCGAACCATTCGGGAACGAAAACCCTCCGCCGATTCTTTACTGCGACGCCAACCAGATCTGGCCGCCGAAAGTCGTCGGGAAATACCACCTGAAGCTCTTCTTGGAGCAGGGGGACCGGATGCTGGAAGGGATTGCCTTCGGCCTCGCCGACCGGAAAGAACAGATCCGCCGGAAAAACCTCCCCCTGCAGATCGCCTTCACGCCCCACATCAACCTCTTCCTCAACAAAGCGAGCATCCAGCTCCAGATCAAAGATTTTAAAACCGCCGTCAAATGATTCACTCCCTTCTAATGGCCGCCATCGTTGCAACGCCGATGGGCTCCACAAAAGAAAGCTACAACCAGTCGGCTGCCGCCTATGCGGAAAAAACCGCTTCTTTCTTCCATCAAAAAGAGATGGAATGCTTCACTTCGACTTTTCCGCCTGGCGGAAAAATTCTCGACCTCGGCTGCGGAGCCGGGCGCGACGCAAAACGATTCTCCGAAATGGGCTTCTCCGTGATCGGAATCGATTTCTCCGAAGAACTCCTCTCTTATGCAAAAGAGACAGCTCCCCAAGCCGTTTTCCAACTTCAGGATTTAGAGGATCTATCAAACTTCGACCCCGGTTCATTCGACGGCGTCTGGGCGAATGCTTCGCTGCTCCATCTGGAAAAGGCCCGCCTGCCAGGCGTCCTTTCTCAAATCCATGCGGCCCTGAAAGAGGGCGGCTCCTTTTTTCTTTCCCTCAAACAGGGAACGGGCGAAGGGATTATCCTGGACGACAGGTACGGAGGGATCCCCAAATTTTTCGCCTACTATCAGCCGGAAGAAATTGCCTCTTTGCTCCAGAACGCCGGCTTCGCCCTAGATTCTATCGGAGCAGAAAGCTCCAGCTCCGGCCCCTACCAAACCCATCCCTTTATTCAGGTTCTTGCCAGGAAGCCTGCGGAGCCAGCCCATACCGCAGAGGGAACTGATTACGGGATTCAAGGGGCCGCCGCCTACGCATCGAACAGGCACGGACCCGACGGGGCCCTCCTGCTCGATCCCTATTTTACCCCCTATCTCCTCAACCTCGAGGGGAAAACCGTGCTCGACGCCGGCTGCGGAGCGGCCCCCTGGGCCGTATACGCCGCCCAAAACGGCGCCCGCGTCTATGGAATCGATTTGCAGCCCGCCATGGTGGAAAAAGCCAGGGAAGCGGCCCAAAAAGCAGACCTCGAATCTCGGGTCGAAATCGTCCAGGGCGATGTTGCCAACCTCCCCTATCCCTCGGAATTCTTTGATCTGGCCCTCTCGATTAACGTCGGCTGCAACCTCCCTTCCACAACCGAGGCCGGCGGAAAGAAAATCGGCCTGGGGCCTCACGCCCGGGAGATGGCTCGAACCCTCAAACCAGGCGGCCTGGCCATCGTCACGGCTCCCGCCTCTCTCCACATTCTGTTTACTGACGGGACGCCACTGGAAACCTTTTTGCCCCGGATCGGAACCAGCCTCGATATAAAAGCTCTGTCTGAGTTGAACGGGATCTACCGCGCCACGTTCGTTTTCCGGGATGGCCGTCTTGCGCTTGTTTCAGATGAAGATGCTTTAATCCCCGGCGAAGAAATTTGGAGAAAACTCCCCGGGTTGGCCGTCCCCAACCGCTTTCATTCCGAAGCGGAATATCTCGAAGAATTCCTCGCTGCCGGATTTGCTGTGAAGAGGATCGACCGTCCCCGCTTAACCGAAAAACACGAAGGGCTCGGAGACGCCTATCTTTCCCATCCGCCTTTCATCATCTTCTGTTTCGAAAAAAAGTAAAAAAAAACCTACCTTCTGCTAGTGTAAAAAAGCATGAAAAAGCAGATGTACATCAACGGCGAATGGGTTTCAGCCGACGGGGATAAGACGTACGATCTTAAGAGTCCGTCGAATGGCGAAACCATTGCGCAGATCGCCGACGGCGGAGCCGCGGAAGTAAAAAGAGCCGCAGCCGCTGCCAAAGCGGCCTTTCCCCTGTGGGCGAAACGGTCCGCTAAGGAACGGGGCGCAATCCTGAAAAAAGCGGAGGGGCTCCTCCTCTCCCGCGCCGATGAAATCGGCAAGCTCATTTCGCAGGAAAACGGCAAACCGTATGGCGAAGCGAAAGAAGAGGTGAAATTCAGCGCCGGCTACCTCAGCTGGTTTGCAGAAGAAGGGAGAAGAGCTTACGGCAGAACGATCCCGTCGCCGATCGGCCATAAACGGCTCAGCACCGTTTTGCAGCCCGTCGGAGTCGTCGGCGCGATCACGCCGTGGAATTTCCCCGCCAACATGATCACACGGAAAATCGCCCCCGCGCTCTCAGCCGGATGCACAGTGATTCTCAAACCCGCGGAAGATACGCCTCTGACTGCGCTTGCCATCGCGCAGGTTTTGCATGATGCCGGTGTTCCTCCCGGGGTTTTTAACATCGTCACCGCTAAAGATCCCCGTCCTATTTCAGCTGAGTATTTGACCAATCCCGACATCCGGATGATCGGATTCACCGGCTCGATCGGCGTTGGCAAACTCCTGATGGAGCAATCGGCGAAGCAGCTCAAAAAGCTGTCACTTGAATTGGGAGGAAATGCTCCCGTGATCGTCTTCGACGATGCGAACATCGACAAGGCCGTAGAAAGAGCTGTTTCGATCAAATTCCTGCGGGTGGGAGGCGAGTCTTGCATCTGCGCCAACCGGATCTTCGTGCAAGAGAAGATCTACCCCAAATTTCTGGAAAAATTCCTGGCGAAAGTCGAGTCCCTGAAAATCGGCGATCCATTCGACGAAGGGGTGCAGATCGGCCCCCTCATCAACGCCAAAGCGCTCGAGAGGATCACGCAGCTCATCGAAGAGACCCAAAAGCGGGGAGCGCAAATCCTTCTTGGGGGGCGCAGACTGACAGAAGGAAAGCTCGCAAAAGGGAACTTCTACGCTCCGACTGTCATTGCGGGAGCGCAAGACGATTGGCCCATTTGCCAAAATGAAATTTTCGGCCCCGTCGCCAATCTCCTCGTCTTCAAAACCGAAGAGGAAGCCATTGCTAGGGCTAACCGCTCGAACTACGGCCTGGCGTCCTATGTCTTCACGCAAGACGTCTGCCGCGCGATCCGCCTCTCGGAGGCGCTTGAATACGGCTTCGTCGGCATCAATGAAGGGGAAGGATACACCCACGAAATCCCGATGGGAGGCTTTAAAGAAAGCGGCATCGGCCGGGAAGGAGGCGCCGAAGGCCTCCATGAATACATGGAAGTGAAATCAATCCTGTTCAATATTCAATAATCTAGGAGCTATGCGCATGATCCGGTTCTTCGCCTTCTTCTTCTCACTCATCTGCGTCTGCGGAAATGCAGCGGAATCCTATCCAGCAGGTTCGGTCCGCGCCCTCCTCATCGACATCGAAGGGACCATCAGCTCTCCCGCCTTTTCCAAAAATATCCTCTGCCCCTACGCAGAAGAACATTTCAGAGAGTACGTCTCCTCCCATCTTTCCGATCCGGAAGTGTACAAGGCGTTCCAGCAAGCCCGCAAAATAACCGGACGCCCTTTTGGAAATGTCGACTCTGTGCTCAAAACGCTCGAGGCATGGTTCAGAGAGGGGAAAAAATGCGCGCCTCTTTCTCTCCTTTTGACGAAAGTATGGGAACAGGGCTACACGCACGGAGACATCCAGGGGCATCTTTACCGCGACGCCTACCTGGCCTTGAGAGCCTGGAGAATGCGCGCCATTCCGCTCTATGTCTACTCGTCCCAATGCGAAGCGGAGCAGCGGCTCCTCCTTTTCCATTCCATGTACGGCAATCTCGCGTCCTATTTTGAACAGTTCTTCGATCCTTCGATCGGCAAAAAAACCGAGAGGTCTTCCTACTTGGCCGCCGCCGAGGCTATGGGACTCGAGCCATCGCAGATTCTTTTTCTCTCTGATTCGCGGGCCGAACTCAAAGCGGCCGAATCGGCCGGCATGCAAGTGCTGATGATCTGCCGCGACGGAGCGATCGCCTGCCCTTCCCTGCGCTCCGCCGCCTCCTTCGAAGACATCGACCTGCAATGATCCAAAAACCGCTGCCGGACCATCATCTCTATATCCACAGCCTTCCTCCCACTCCCCTCGTTTCCGTAGCGATCAGGAAAGGAGACGCGCCCGTCTGGTGCAAACTCGAATTTCTCAATCCCAGCCGCTCTATCAAAGACCGGATCGCCCGCTACATCCTCGAAAAAGCGTGGCGCCAGGGAAAAGTATCGCTCGGAAGCTGGGTCGTTGAAGCCTCCAGCGGATCGACCAGCATCGCGCTGGCCCTCGTAGCAGCTCAGATGCGCCTGAAATTCCTCGCCGTGATTCCGGAAGGGTGCAGCGAGGAGAGACTGCTGATCCTCCGCTCTTTCGGCGCCGAGCTGATCCTGACTCCCAAAGGAGAAGGGATGAAAGGAGCATTAGCCCGAGCGGAAAAAGAAGCGGAAAAACGGAATGGATTTTATACGCGCCAATTTGAAAATCCCGACAACGCCGAAGCGCACTTTTTGGGCACTGGGCAGGAAATTCTTTCGCAGATGCCCCGCGGATGCATCGACGCCGTTGTATGCGGCGTGGGCACAGGTGGAACGATCGTCGGCCTTACAAAAGCTTTTCAGGCCGTCGGCTGCGAATGCACCCCCTATGCAGCGATTCCAAAAACCGCCGCGAAAATCGGAAGCGCCGAGTGCGCCAGTTTCAGCAGCCGGATTCCCGGCATCGTCGATAAGATGTCGAAACTCTATACGAAAGAGAACCTCCCCGATGCCGTGGAACTCGAAATATCCGACGATCTTGCGATCCAAACCACATGGGATCTCATAGCTCTAGGATTTCCCGTTGGCCCCAGTTCAGGGCTCAACTATGCTGGAGCGCAGGCAGCAGCCAAACTCCTTGGAAAAGAAGCGAGCATCGTCACCGTATTTCCCGACGGGATGGAGAAATATTTCTCCACGGACCTCTTTGACCCTTTCAGGAAAAAATAAGAATGGCTGTGAAAACGCTTTATAAAATTCTTTCGGTAGAAAACTGGGCGGCGAGCCAGGGGAAGGAGCATTTATCGCTGCCGGATTTCGACAGGCCGTTCATCCATCTCGCTCTGGAAGAACAGCTCGAGCGCATCCTCGGCAAGTATTGGAAAGACGTTCCTGAATACGTTCTTTTAACGCTCGATCCCAAGAAACTCAAAGGGAAGCTTGTCCTGGAAAGCAATCCAGGCGGCAGCGCAAAATACTACCACCTGTACGACGGCTCGATCCCTCTTTCTGCAATCGTAGCAGTAAAAAAAGTCCGCTCGAACGATTTTAGATCAATTTCTTAAAAATTTTCCCTGCCTAGGAAGATTTCCCCGAGCTATCGGAAAGGATGGCATTTGCCACAATGAAAACCGTCGTCACGACCTTTGTGCAGTCGAAATATCCCTGCGGAATTCCCGGCAGCGGATTGGCTTGATACTGGGGTGGATAGGCCAATATGAATAAAGGGAAGCGGGCAGCTTGGGATGCGGCATCCGCCGAGACAGGCGCTCCGTTTTTCGTCCAATTCACAAACGTTCTCTGGCCGAAGCGGCGCTGGGATTCAGCAGGAGGCGTATCTTCTTCCGCAATCGTGCTGTAATAGGAGGTTTCAGTTCTAACATATTGACTAACAGACGGAACTGCCATAAGTATTCAAATTTTTTGGGGGTAAAATAAAAAAAATCGCCCTCTCGAGATTGGGCGATTTAAGAAAAATAGCGAGACCGCTGAATTAGCCGACTTTCGGCTTGCGGTTCAAGTAATTCTCTTGGTATCCCTTGATGTCTTCAGAATGAATGACCCAAGCGGCGCCTTTGCGGTGCGCTTTTAAAAGACCTACGCGTGTCGCGTAGTAAATTTTCTGGGCGGGTACATTCAATAACTTTGCGGCCTGATTGACAGAGAAATATCCCTTGCGATTATCAAAAAGAAGCTCGCCGTTGAACATTGACTTAGTTCGAGAATATTTATGTTTACGATATTCTTCGAGGTCGTCTAAGTGAATTGTCCAGCGGGTCGAATCTTTCGTAGCCTTCAGCTTTTTCTGCTTAATCGCAACGTAGATTGCTTGGCGCGTTACATTGTTGATTCGAGCGGCTTCCGTAATGGAAACAACTTTCGCTGAATCTCGCGCTTGTCCCTGGTTCTGGCCCCATGCTGTGTCTGCATCCATGGTTCCTTTCCTCCTAAAACTTCAGTTTAAAAATTAAGTATCTATTTAATTATCAGTAAATTAGCTATTTTCAAATAAAAATATTATTTGAAATAAGCGCGTTTTTTCTTATTTCTTTTATTTTTCATTCTTTAAGTAATGATTATTTCATATTAACGACTAGAAATCAATCGTTTTTCTAAGAATTCGACCACATTTTTAAAGAATTTATTAAACACAAATTTTAAATTTTGCAAGACACTAAAATACAGTAAGTTAGTTTAAAAAATTTCTGTTGGCTGGAAACCCGCTTTTTTCGCTATAGTCAGACGTTTTAGGCCGCTCCCATTTCCACCGATTTCGGCCGAAAGAACGTAAGTTACTACAATACAAGGTGCTGCATGTTCCGGAAAAGCCTCCTCGTCCTCTTCCTCTCTTTCGCCGCCCTTTGCGAGCCCAAAGCGCCCCAACTCACTCCCCGCGACGTAAAAACCAAGGTTGAGGAGATCCTCAAGGCCCACGCCTCTTACAAAAACCTCAATGAGGAGCTGATGGCCCGGACTCTCCAGAATTTTCTGGAAGAGCTCGATCCCACTAAAACTTACTTCCTCGAGCCTGAGATCGCCGCCTGGGTCCGCCCAACGGAAGAAACCCTCCAAAAAGCTCTCGACGGCTACAAAAATAACGATTTCTCCCTGTTTCACGAGATTCACGACCTTCTCGTAACCGCCATTGAACGGCGCGATCGGCTGGAAAACGAACTTGCGAACAGCGCGCTTCCCCAGGGAGTTAAAAACGAAGAATTCAAGAATCTGGAATGGGCTGCTACGGAAGAAGACCTCGCCACCCGCCTGCTCCGGATCAAAGCGCTCCAGATGGAAGCGGCAGAAAAACTGGGGTCGGAAAACAAAGAGAAGTTTGTTCAGCGCCTTCAAAAACGGCGTTTAAACCGCGAACTGGAACTCACTGGAAGCTCTCCTGATGAAAAAGGGAAACTCACGCTCAGCTACGTCCTCAAGGCGGCGAGCGCTTCTCTCGACTCCCACACCAACTATTTCACGCCTCAGGAAGCGAACCAGTTCATGATCCAGGTGCAGCAGCGCCTCTTCGGCATCGGAGCGCAGCTGCGCGACGATCTCGACGGACTCTCGGTCATGCGGATCATCGAGAACAGCCCGGCCAGCCAAAGCAATAAACTCAAAATCAACGACAAGATCATCGCCGTCGACCACGAACCTGTCGTGGGGATGGATATCACTGAAGCGGTGGAGCTGATCCGCGGCGAAAAAGGGACGCCCGTCGTCCTCACCATCCTCCGCGAATCAGGAGAAAGCGAAGAGCGGCAAACGGAGAAATTTGAAATTGAGCTGATCCGGAACGAAGTGGTTCTCGAAGAGAGCCGGCTCGAATCGAGCTACGAACCGTATGGCGACGGCGTAATCGCTAACCTCCGCCTCTTCTCTTTTTATCAGGATCCGAAAAGCTCTTCCTCCTCCGACATCCGGAAGGCGCTTGAACAGGTGAAAAAAGAGCAGAAGCTCAAAGGCGTCGTCCTCGACCTGAGGAGCAACGCCGGCGGCCTTCTCACGCAAGCCGTCAACGTCACCGGCCTGTTCATCAACAAAGGGATCGTCGTTTCGATCAAAGACAGCACAGGAAGGCTTCAGCACCTGCGGGAAGTCGAAGGGAAGCCGATTTGGGACGGCCCTCTTTTCGTCCTGGTGAACCGGGCCAGCGCTTCGGCTGCTGAAATCGTAGCCCAAACGCTCCAAGACTACGGAAGAGCGATCGTCATCGGAGACGACCACACTTTCGGAAAAGGCTCCTTTCAGACGTTCACTCTCGACCCGATCAACAACCCCAAAGTAAACCCGCAAGGGGAATACAAAGTGACCCGCGGCAGATATTACACTGTCTCAGGCAAAAGCCCTCAGCTCACCGGCGTCCTCTCCGACATCTCCGTACCGGGCCTGCTCTCGGAACTCGATATTGGAGAAAAATACGCCAAATTTCCTCTGGCCAACGACGAGATCGACCCTCATTTCGACGACGATCTCTCGGACATTTCCCCCTTCCACCGGCTGCAGCTTGGCCCCATGTATAAATACAATCTCCAAACCAGGCTCTCCACCTACATCCCCTATCTGGACGTCCTTCGCAAGAACTCGAAGCTCCGGATCGAGACCAACAAAAACTATCAAAATTTCCTTGTCGAACTGAAGAAGAAGAATTTCGACTCGGAGCCGATCGACTTATTCGGCCAGAGCGACCTTCAGCTTGTCGAAG
>CAYPZU010000051.1:0-4820 GCA_964415395.1 uncultured bacterium | reverse complement strand
AGCCGCCGCTCCTTGAGATTAAGTCGCCCGATCTCCAAAATAGAAGGGACTTTATCGAGGTATTATGACCGTCCGCGTCCGCATCGCCCCTTCTCCCACGGGAGACCCCCACGTAGGCACCGCCTATATCGCACTCTTCAATTTAATTTTCGCCCGCCATTTCAAGGGGCAGTTCATTCTCCGGATCGAAGACACGGATCAGACCCGCAGCCGTCCCGAGTATGAGAAAAATATTTTCGACGCGCTCAGATGGTGCAATATCGAGTGGGCGGAAGGACCGGACGTCGGCGGACCTTACGGACCCTACCGGCAGTCGGAGAGAACCGAGATCTACCGGAAATACGCTTACGAGCTCCTCGAAAAAGGGGGCGCCTACAAGTGCTTCGCGACAGCAGAAGAGCTCGCCGAGATGCGCGAGATCGCCTCGAAGCAGGGCAAGCGCTCCGGCTACGACCGGCGCTACCGCAATTTGAGCCCTGCGGAAGTGAAAGAACGGGAAGATGCGGGGCAGCCTTTTGTCATCCGACTTAAAATTCCCCTCACAGGCGAATGCGTATTCGAAGATCAGATCAAAGGGAGGATCACTGCGCCCTGGGCCGACATCGACGACCAGGTTCTGCTGAAATCCGACGGCTTCCCGACCTATCACCTCGCCAACGTCGTCGACGACCATCTGATGAAAATCACCCACGTGATCCGCGGCGACGAATGGATGAGCTCCACTCCAAAGCACATCTGCCTCTATGAAGCGTTCGGCTGGACGCCTCCCGTCTTCATGCACATGCCTCTCTTGCTCGGAAAAGATGGAAAAAAACTCTCCAAGAGGAAGAATCCGACGTCGATTTTCTACTTCCGCGACAGCGGCTATCTGCCGGAGGCTCTTGTCAACTTCCTGACTTTGATGGGCTACAGCATGCCCGGCGACAAGGAAATCTACTCGCTCGACGAGATCGTCGAAGTGTTCGATCCCAAACGGATCGGCATTTCGGGCGCTTTCTTCGACATCCAGAAACTCGGCTGGGTCAACCAGAAGAAAATCATCGAGTCGATTTCGGAAGAGCAGCTCTGGCGCCGCCTTAAAGACTGGGCCTTCAACGACGATTTCATGCGCAAGCTGATGCCGCTCGTCCATACGCGGCTCCGCACGTTCGGAGATTTCATAGAACTGTCCAGCTTTTTCTTCGTGAACGAGCTCCACATTACGCCAGAGATTCTCTGCCCGAAAAACACTTCGCCGGAACTCATCAGCTGCCTCTATCAAACGATCATCTGGAGCCTCGACGAACAGGAAAATTGGACTGGAACCGGCCTAGAGAAAGCTTCCCACGATGCGGCCGAAGCGTTTGGCATCCACCACAAAAAGATCGTGATCCCATGCCTCTTCGCTGCTTTGATGGGCAAACTTCAAGGCCCGCCTCTTTTTGATTCGATGACGCTGCTCGGGAAAGACCGGACCCGCGTCCGCCTCATGGCTGCGATCGATGCCCTTGGCGGCATCTCGAATAAAAAAATGGACGCTCTGAAAAAAGGGTGGGATAAACGGAACTTGAAAGAACTGGGCGGAGCCGCTCCTCAATGAGCGTCAGGTTCGCTTGGAGCTTCGATATGTTCGGGGTCGACAGGAGATTGGGAAATCACATAAGCTCGATGGCTCGACGCTCCATGCTCGCATCCGGAGGCCATGAGACACAACGACAGTACCAAAATGATTTTCATGAATCAGATCCCTTTTAATCACAAATCTAAATATTATTTAGCCGGTTGTCCATAGAAATGTACACGAGAACCCAACCTTATTCCTCCCGCCTTCTCGACCGTTCCCTCCTCACCGGCCCCGGCTCCACGAAGACGACTTATCACATCGCTCTCGAAGCGCAAGATCCAAAGCTTTCGTTCAAAGTGGGAGACAGCATCGGCGTTCTGCCCAGCAACGATCCCGACTCAGTCGAAGAAATCCTCCGGCTCATCCACGCTTCGGGCAGCGAGGAAATCCTCGATGCGCGCGCAGGCCATAAAACAACCCTGAAAGCCTATCTCACTCATAAGGCAAATCTCGGCCGGGTCAACTCCGCCTTCTTCAAATTCCTCTGCCTCCACTCCGCCCCATCCGATCTTCTCCTGCCGGAAAACAAGAACGCGCTGACAGCCCATCTCGACTCCCATTCGCTCATCGACCTGCTCCATCTCCATAAACCGGCCCCGCTCCCTCCTCAGGAATTCGTCCAGCCGCTCATGCCGCTCATGCCCCGCTTCTATTCGATCGCCTCCTCTCCAAAGGTCTATCCTGGCGAAATCCATCTCACCGTCTCCTATGTCTGCTATAAAGCAAACGGCCGCACCCGCTATGGCGTCGGCAGCCATTTTCTTTGCGATCTGGCAGCCCTCGACGAGACACCCGTTCCCTTTTACGTGCAGGCCTCCCATAGTTTTACCCTGCCCGAAGATCCTTCCGCATCTCTCATCCTGATCGGACCCGGCACCGGCGTCGCTCCCTACCGCGCCTTCCTTCAGGAACGAATCGCTGCGCAGGCATCCGGGCGCCACTGGCTTTTCTTCGGCGAAAGGAATCGGGCGACCGATTTCTACTACGGCGAATATTGGCTCGATCTGGAAAAACAGGGAAGACTGCGGCTCGATCTCGCTTTTTCACGCGATCAGGCGGAGAAAATCTACGTCCAGCACCGGATGCTCGAGCAGAAAAAGAGCCTTTACAATTGGATTCAGAACGGAAGCTATATTTACGTGTGCGGCGATGCGCAGGAGATGGCGAAAGACGTGGAATCTGCGCTGGTGCAGATCTTCCAGGAAGAGGGTTCGCTTCCTGAAGAAGACGCGCGGAAAGCGCTCAAATCCCTCCGCGCCGAAAAGCGCTATCTCCTCGACGTCTACTAAAAAAATAGCGACAGGATAGGATCCGACTCATTTTACTCTTCAACTGTGGTGACGATGCAGAAGCACTGCAGGCCGTCGCCGCAGCCGAAATCAGTCAACCCGTCGCCGGAAGTGGCCGTGATTCCAACTTGCACAGGGCGGATCTCGAGCACATGGGAGATCTTTTTCCTCATCTGGTCGATCCGCTCTTCGAAATGAGGGCGCTTTCCTTCGATCGTGAGCGCGACATGGACGATTTTTTGACGGCCTAGAGTTTTGAGCGCTTTTTCAAGATACACCTGGCTGTCGGTGATCCCGTCTTTGCGGCAAAGATCGCGAGCGATCCCGCCAAGGATCGGCACCCCGGAAAGGGAAGTGATCGCGTTGCAGATCGCGTGATAGATGACGTCTCCGTCCGAATCAGCGTCCAAACCGGGAACGCCGTCGAAAATGATGCCTCCGATGATGCACGGTTTCGAGGAGTCGGGAGATAAAAAACGGTGGCTGTCCTGGCCAATGCCAGTGCGAAAAAGGGGGAATCTTTTTTCCATAATGGAAGCATTATGGCACAATCGGGGATAAATGTCGCTCGCCCACCTCTGCAACACTTTTTTTGAGAGAGAGCTGGAGTCGGACTCCAGACGCCCTCTGGCCGCCTGGCTCCGCTCCCATCCAGTCGTCCTGCAGCTCCAGTTCCTCCCTCTGCTTTACGCCGGCGAGAACGACTTGATTTTGGTCTCCGACCTCCCCGAACATCCCGATCCTCGTCTTTGCCTTCTTGACAATACGCCAAGTGGAATTGAGCTTGAAACGTGGGGCTTTTCCCGCGCGGCTGCCGAATGGGCAGCGGCGCGAGGCATTCCGTATACGCTGCCCGATTGGGAACTCGTCCGAAAGATCAACTCGAAAATTTTCTCTTTTTGCGAAAGCCCTCAATTGCCAGGCGCGGCGCTTCTGCATACAGGAACCGAAGCGGAAGCGTGGATCCAAAAAACTCCAGGGCCGAAAGTGCTCAAGAGCGCATTCGGCACGGCGGGAACGGGGCACTTCCATGTGGGACAAGGCGAGGGGCTGATGAAATTCTTAAACCGGCAGTTTTCCCTGAAACTGCCCGTGATCGGAGAGCCGTGGGTCGCCCGAACCCTCGATTTCAGCACGCAGTGGAAGGATGGAAAACTGCTCGGAACTACAGTCTTTGAAAACGATCCAAACGGAACCTACCGTTCCACGCGGGCAGGGATGAAGGCGATGAGCGGTTTTGAATGGGCTCTCGAAAAACATTTGGAATCAGCGGAACCGCTGGTGGATAAAATTTTCCGGATGGGATATCGGGGCCATTTAGGCGTCGATGCGTTTGTCTTTGAGGAGAACCGCGTTCATCCGGTAGTAGAGATCAACGGCAGAAAAACGATGAGCTGGGCCGCGCTTGAAATCCAGAGAAAACGGTATCCGGACCGGACGATCCGCTTTTCCTATGGGCCGGGGAGAGAGGGCGTCCTGCCTCAATCGCTCGGGGGAAAACCGTTCTCGAGGCAAATCTCACTTGTACTTCTGTAGATCGCTGCGGATCTCTTCGAGAAGAGGCTCCATTGAAGAAGGAAATTCCTTTTTCAAATCCTGGAACACTTCTTTTTTCGCCTCTTCGAGCGTTTTCACTTTTTCTTTTTTATAAAAATAGCTCCAGAAAAGGATCGAGATTTTCAGATGGCCTTTGAGCGCCTGTCTGTATTCTTTGACGAACTGTTTGAATTCATCGTCGTTTTGCTCCGGGAGAGGCCGTTCCGTTCTGAACGGAAGAGCTAACCCGAGAGCGATGCCGCTAGCGATTGCCACAAGGCCCCAAAACTCCCAGCCGAGGCCCCAAAGAACGAAGCGCTTCGTCTCGAATAAAAAAAGAAAGGCAGCGCTGCATCCCAAGAGAAGAGAAAAAATAGCAGAGAGGATCGCTC
>CAYPZU010000050.1:0-17082 GCA_964415395.1 uncultured bacterium | reverse complement strand
CATTTTATCGAGCGCATCGAGGATCGCGTGGACCGACTTGTCGATCCCCCGTTTCAGATCCATCGGATTGGCGCCCGCGCTGACGTTCTTCACCCCTTCGGCAAAAATCGCCTCCGCGAGGACGATCGCCGTCGTGGTTCCGTCGCCGGCCATATCGGAGGCCTTCGACGACGCTTCTTTTACGAGCTGCGCGCCCATATTTTCATACTTGTTTTTCAGCGCGATTTCTTTCGCGACGGTGACGCCGTCCTTTGTCGACGAGGGAGCGCCGAATTCTTTGCCGATGACGACGTTGCGGCCCTTGGGACCGAGCGTGACGATGACGGCTTTAGCGAGCGTTTTGACACCCTTCAAGAGCGACTTGAGGGCCTCTTCATGGAATTGGAGCATTTTTGGCATGGAGATCCTCTTAGTTCAATACGGCCAGGACATCTTCTTCGGACAGGATGAGCACTTCGTTCTCATCCGACTTGTATTCGGTGCCCGAGTAGGAGGAGAACAAAATCTCATCGCCTACTTTGACGTCCATCGGCATTGTTTTGCCTTTTTCATCCATTTTGCCGGGGCCTACTGCCAGCACTTTGCCCTGGCGGGGTTTTTCTTGAGCCGATTCAGGCAGAAGAATTCCGCCTTTGGTGGTTTTCGCTTCCTGCCGCTTCACGACAATCCGGTTGCCAAGGGGCTTAATTTTCTTTTCAGGCATAAGGACTCCTTCTTAAAACTTTTTTGCCTTGATCCTACAAGCCTAACCCTGTTTTTGTCAAGGAACTAAGCCCCGTTTTTAGCAGCCACAAAGACAATCTGCTAAAAACCCGCCTTGCCATAGGGCATGGCATCAAAAACTATGGAATAACGGGAGTCCGCTCTAATGAAGTTTAGGTTTGATGGCACGCCCCTAGCGCGAGCTCCGCCCGTCTTGTTTAAAATCGTTTGCCGATTTCAAACCCTACGAAGTACGACTGGAATGACGAGCCGAATTCCCCCTGCGCGTCGATCGCTCCATACGGGTAGTCGATATCTTCTGGCAGGAAGGTGATGTTCAGCTGCGCGCCTCCAAGATTTTGGCTTTGCGTCGATTGCGTGAAAATCCCGAACGAAGAAGCGCTTCCGCCGACGAAAAATGTATTCATCGAATGATCTCCAAAGGGAGTCCGATTGATATAGCTTCCCTTCTCGGTGAAAAGAACAGTTCCCCAGCAGTAGCTCAATAACTGGTAAAACCGGATTCCCGCCTCGCTCCGAAGCATCGAGTTGTACTGGCTCTTCAACACGAGATTGAGGCCCGACGATCCTTTTTCCGTCCCTCCATTTTGCCAGTTATTGACCCAGTCTCCCCTCGCAAACGGTTCGACGTAAAGCCACTCCTCCTGATTGTTCCAGGAGTAGCAAAGTTCAAGGTGCGGATTGAGCAGCCAGCCATCCGTTTTCAGCGTTGAAGTGAAATGGAAAAAAGGCGTGTGGCGGATGTTCGTGAGCTGATACAAGCCGCCCCAAACGCTTGCGTTCAGGAAGAAAGAGCCGCTCTTGAAAGAAGTATAAACAACTCCCAACTCTTCATTGATTTTAGCATGTCCCAGACTGTTTGAATAATGGGCGTAGTTGAAGGCATAGCTCACGCCTCCACCTACCACGGCGTTCGAATAGGTCGTGTATTCAAGAGCTGCGAGCGCCCCGCCGATATCATTCGTATAGGAGGGAAGCGCTTCGAAAGAGGACTCGTGGATCTTGTCATAAAAAGGGAAGAGATAGAGAGCGAACTCTCCTTCCTGAGACCGTTTTCTCTGAGGAATGATGGCTGAAGAGGCTTCGTAGCTTTGCCGGTTTTGAGCAAGCCCGTCGCCCGCATCGCACCTTTCGCCGAACGCCGCGTCTGCAATCAGAGCCGCCACATCTTCTGTCTGCGGAGTGGGAGCGCCGGCTCCAAAGGATTTATGCTGCGTCATCACATGGGAAGAGAGAGCGGCGGATAAAGAGAGAGCGCTGTTGATGGCTCCCGAAAAAGGGCCTGCCGCTGCGGGAGTGATCGAAAGGACAGGCGACGGAGAGGGGCCGGGATTGGGATTATTGATCAAAGCGACTGCATCTATGGAACCAGAGACGTTCAGGCCAGTAATGGCAGTTGTTGAGGCGTCTGGAGCCACAAGGTATGCAAACATTCCGGACATGGAGTCGGATCCGCCCACTAAAGCGACTCCTGAATCGGTGATCGAGACTGAATTAACGATGATTTCGGTGAAGCCCAGATCGATGTCGGCTCTTGTTAGATCCGGATAGACGAAAGCCGCATAGGCCTGGAGAATTTGTCCTCCGACAATCCCAACGCCCGAGGCGTTGATGGCCACGCTGGAGATCGATGTCACGCCGCCTGCAAGAGCAATAGGATGAGCCGTTCCATCCGGATCGACGAAGGCTGCATACCCCCCGGGAAAAGCATTGCCTCCGATCAAGACATTGCCCGCATCGTTAATCGCAACGCTGTTTATTTGGCTGGCCATCGCATCGAACGGAGCGAGAGAAATATTCGTCACTGTCTTCATCGGATCGACCAACCCCGCTCTGGCGACATTCACCATCGCAACGGTTTCCTGTCCTCCGACGACTGCATACCCAGACGAATTGATCGCTACGTCATTAATAATTCCAGCGTTCGCCAGGGACGACATGGCGCTCAAATCGATTTCATCGATTATACCTCCGGATGAAACAAACGCCGCATATTGATTCTGCGGAGCTCCGCCGTATTGCCCTCCGATGATTCCGTTTCCATCATCATTGATCGAAGCCGCATAGATAATTCCGCTCGTCAGCATCGGAAACAGGGAAACAACCGAAGGCGCTGAAGTGACGTGGGCGGCATAAAAGTTTCCTCCGCTGTCTTCTCCTCCAAGGAGAACAAGTCCCGATTGATTGATCGAGGCTCCGTAAACCCGGCCGCTGGCAGGCAGCGATCCGCTCACGTTCAAGAACGTTTGATCGGGGAAAGTAAAGACGGCGAAAGGGTTATTCGGGCCATAGAAATAGCCGGCGACGATTCCGAGTCCGGAAGAATTGATCTCCGCAGATCGAAGCTGCGCCATGCCCGCAGAAGTAAATAAAGTTGCAGCCAGGTCGTCGCCGATGGTTCCGGCTATGGCTGCAGAATCATTCGCTCCGAAATTCCCGATCACATCGGCATAAAGGGGAGAGACAAGGTGAAGGGCAATGAAGCTAATCGCGGAATAGAGATGTTTTTTCACAAAGACTCGCAATGAATTTTTTCAGCATCATCAGCAAAACAAACAAAAAATTCAATCGCTAGCTAGTCTGCGTAATCGGGGATCAGGTACTTCGACCGCTTTTCTAAAAAAGCAGTTCTCTCTTCTTTGTGCAGCTCGATGAGCTTCCAGGCGGGATATTTTTCATTCTGCAAAATCTCCAGAACGGCGGAAGTGCCGTTGGCCTTGCAGAACAAATCTTTCCCTTTCGACTCCTTCAACATTTTTTCAATTTGGGAAGGATAGAGGCTCTTGAGCATTCCGAGAATGAGATATTGAACAGCGAGCGGCCGATACGTTTTCGCATCCGTCACTTGAATCAGCGCCCCCTGGCAATCGGTTCCCTTGTAGAGTCCCCAGAAGGGGCGGAAATGGAACGGCTGGAAATGGACGCCGGGCAATTTCTGGGCATTGAGCTTCTCGGTAAATTCCTTCCCTTCGATCCACGGCGCGCCCACGATCTTGAATGGCAAAGTAAACCCGATTCCGATGTTCAAAATATGGAGCTCGCCCAGAATCCCCGTCGAGCAGCTATAGAGCGGGGTGTCGGGCTCTGGAACATTCGGGCTGGGAGGAATCCACGCCAACCCCGTATCGCGGAAGCCCATCGACCGCTTCCACCCTTTCATCGGCACGACTTTCAGCTTGCAGCCGACTTTGTACTCTGCGTTGAAGAACTTCGCCAGCTCGCCGATCGTCATCCCGTGGCAATAAGGGACATTGATATAGCCGATATAGGAGCGCCACTTCTCTTCCAGCATCGGCCCGTCGACGATGACGCCGTTGATCGGATTCGGCCGGTCCAAAACGATCACTTCGATCCCCGCCTTGGCCGCCTCTTCCATCACATAGAAAAGAGTCGTCGGATAGGTATATGCCCTGACTCCCGTGCACTGGATGTCGTAGACCAGCGCGTCGATCCCTTTCAGCATCTCGGGCTTAGGCCGGCGCGTCTCGCCATGCAAACTGTACACGGGGATTCCCTTCTCATTGCCGTGCTGGACCGATTCGAACGCATAATGCTGTCCTTTCAGTCCATGCTCAGGGGAAAAGAAAGCGGCGATCTTATACACGCCCTCATGCTGCTGGAAAAGCTGCAGCGTGGTGCGCATCTGGCTGTCGACGCCGGTATGGTTCGTGATGAGGCCGATCCGCTTTCCCTTCAGAGAAGCGTACATCTCTTTGGAAAAGAACTGATCGACTCCGAGCGACACAACAGGGTTCGCATAACAAGCCGTCCAGCAAAGAAGAAAAAATACCCAGCGCATTCCTTCACTATACACTCTTTCTCCGCCTGATGCAACGGGCAGATCTGAATAGAATCAGCACAGAGGAAAAGCACGAGACCGAAAGTACGCAGAGAAAAATGGAATTTGAGGACTGACGGGGCCCTGCCCTGAGTTTAGGAGGAAGAAGCCTCTTTACGACTTTTGGAGACCGGATCTTGCCTGATCGTTTGGTTATCTTGCTGCATGAACGATGGAACACCTCCATTTCTCAGGGCAAGGCCCCGTCCTTCCTCTAAAAACATCTCTGCGGACTCTCGATCTCGCGCCTTTGCTCTGTGCTGATCCCTCTCAAAAGCGTGAAAAAAAAGAAGGCGGTTGGGGTTTGACTGAAACGGAGGTTTCGGATAAGCAGAATTCATGGATAAAAAGTGGTACGTTCTCATTTCCATGTGCCTGCTCACGGTGATGCTCAACATCGACGTGACGGCGCTCAATATCGCCATTCCCGTCATCTCCCACGAATTCCAGGCGAGCCTCTCCCAAATGCAATGGGTCGTCAACGCCTATGTCCTCATGAGCGCGATGCTGCAGATCCTCGGAGGAAAACTCGGCGACGCCTACGGCCACCGGAAAATCTTCCTTCTTGGCACAGCTCTTTTTATCCTGAGTTCGATCGGAGCCGGCTTCTCCTTCGACGCGCCCATGCTGATCGGCTTCCGCGTCCTGCAGGGGATCTCCCTCGGAATCGCCTATCCGATGACGATCGTCCTCGCATTCGCCTCCTTTCCCAAAACCCAGCAGGGATTCGCTCTCAGCCTCATCGTCGGCGCCATGGGACTCTCCCTCGCGATCGGCCCTCCGATTGGCGGCATTCTCGTCGAAACCGCAGGCTGGCGCTGGATCTTTTATGTGAATGTCCCGATCGGAATTGTTGCCTACGTCCTGGCGGCCGCCTTCTGCAAAAAAGAAAAGATGGAAAAAACGCCCCCGATCGACCTGAAAGGGGCTTCGCTTCTCATCCTCTCTCTTTTCGGCATCGTCTTCTCTCTCAACCAGGCGCAGGATTGGGGCTTCGGCTCGCCCCTGTTTCTCTCCCTCTTCATTGGCGGCATCCTCATCGGCGCAGTTCTCTACCTCGCCGAAAAAAAAGCGGCCGATCCGATCGTCGAATTCAGTCTTTTCAAGCACCGAAATTTCCTGTTTAACAACTTAATCCGGCTCGTTGTCCAGCTGATCTTCATCCCGGTTCTTTTCTTCGTCCCTTTTTATCTGCAGAATATCTCTCAGGTTCCCTCTCTGGCGAGCGGCTTTGCGATGATGGCGATGACGGTCGTGATCGGCGTCCTCTCCCCAATAGCCGGCAAGTGGGTTGATAAAATAGGGGACAAAATCCCAACCATCGCCTCGATGGTTCTCTTCCTTCTCGGCTCGCTTCCATTTCTCTTCTTCCGTACCGAGCCGAATTGGCTTCTCCTCTCCGCCGCTCTCGCCCTCATCGGAGCCGGCACGGCGATCGCGTTCGTCAGCACCGTGACAGGAGCCCTCGCCCCCGTGCCCACCTCCCAGCAAGGCGTAGCGACCGGGATTGTCTTTACGATCGCCTGGCTCGGGTGCGCGCTCGGCATCGCGATTTCAGGAGCTGCGATCGCCCTAAAAAGCCACGCGGCGCTCCTTTCCCACACAGCCGCCTCAGACGCCGCTTTCCGCGCGGCACGCGGGCTTTCCCCGCTTTCGCAGCTTGGCGACCCGCAGATGGAAGCGTGGGCCGGATCGGCCTTCATGGAAGGTCTTTCGCTCGCAGCGCTCATCTGGATCGGCCTTTCGCTTTTCGGCTTTATTCTTGCGCTCCTGCAGAAAAAGCCGCCGCCCAAAGAGAAAGCGCACATCGACCTCCTGATCCCCTGAGAATTTTTTTGAAAAACTTTTGTGAAAAGAGCCTTGGGTGTGTTATATCAAGGCTGAAATAAAGGATCCTCTCATGGCTTTAAACGGTTCTTCCTATCTGGACGAGGCTGCTGAAATTCTCGATAGCGTCCGGGGAAAACCGCAGACGATTACGGAACGGAAGAGACTCTCCATCGAACTGGCCGCGCTTCTTTTGAAAGAAGCGTCCAAGACGATGACTTCAGACGAGAAGGCGATCCAGGAGCAGCTGACGCGGCTGATGCGCGATCCGATCGGCAAAGCGTTCACGACCGCAATGACCGACCAGTGCTTCCGAAGCCATTCCAATCTGCGGATTGCCGACCAGATCATCTATCTTCTCAGCCAGATGGGCATTCCCCAATACCTCGACGTGCTGCGCAGACTCGAACTCGCGAGCTTCAAATCGATCGGCCCCAAGATCGCCCAATTCCTCGTACCCATCGCCGCCGCCGCGCTGCGCAAAGAAACGAGCCGGGTGATCCTTCCCGGCGAAAGCGGCCCCCTCTCCAAGCACATGGCCGAGCGGCGCAAAGACGACGTCCAGCTCAACCTGAACCACCTCGGCGAGGCGATTCTTAGCGAATCGGAAGCGAAAAAACGGCTCCACATCTATCTCGAAGATCTGAAAAATCCCGACATCGACTACATCTCGGTCAAAATCTCGACGATCTTCAGCCAGATCAATCTGCTCGCCTTCGAAGATACGGTCGATTCGATTGCGGAGCGGCTCAGGCAGCTCTACCGCGAAGCGATGAAATACAAAGTCATCGACTCGAACGGCGTCGAGCGGCACAAATTCATCAACCTCGACATGGAAGAATACCGCGACCTGCAGCTCACCACCGCCGCATTCCAAAAAGTCTTGGACGAGCCAGAATTCCACAGCTATTCCGCAGGGATCGTCCTGCAGGCCTACCTGCCCGACTCGCACCATTTCCAAAAACAACTCACCGAATGGGCGAAGCAGCGGGTGAAAAACGGCGCCTCCTGGATCAAAGTCCGGATCGTCAAGGGCGCGAACCTCGCAATGGAGCAGTTTGAAGCGTCGCTCCGCGGCTGGCAGCAGGCTCCCTATACCTCCAAACACGAAGTCGATTCCAATTACAAGCGGATGGTTCTCTACGGATGCATCCCCGAAAACGCCCGCGCGGTGCGCCTCGGCGTCGCGAGCCACAACCTCTTCGATATCGCGTTTGCGATGCTTGTGCGGCTGGAAAACCAGGTGGAGCCTTACGTCTGCTTCGAAATGCTCGAAGGGATGGCCGACCACATCCGGAGAGCCGTCCAGAAACTCACCGGCAGCATCCTCCTCTATTGCCCTGTTGCGACAAAACAGGAATTCCAGCACGCGATCGCCTACCTGATCCGCCGCCTCGACGAAAACACAGGCCCTGAAAACTTCCTCCGCCACGTGTTCGGCCTTAAACCCGGCACCGACGCCTGGGACAGCCAAACCGCCCTTTTTTCAGAAAGCTGCGAAGAAATCGAATCGGCGCCGATGCAGCCCCGCCGGACGCAGAACCGGCAGATCCACCCCCAGGCTCCCGACCCTCATCTTCCGTTCGAAAACGAACCGGACACCGATTTCGCCCTGATCCAGAACATCCGCTGGGGGCAAGAGATCGTCAACCACTGGAAAAACCATAAGCCAAAAACGGTTCCTCTCGTGATCGGCGGAAAAGAGATTTCGCACAACGAAGAGGGAGTAGGCACCGACCCGTCGCACCCCGGCAAGCCGCTCTACCGCTACGCCAAGGCGCACAAGCACCACATCGACGAGGCGATCTCCTGCGCCAAAGCGCACGAAAAAGAGTGGGCGGCTACAACTGTAGAGCACCGCTCGCAGCTCCTCGCCCGCGTCGCGCAGAAATTCCGCGAGAGAAGAGGCGAATTCCTCGGCGCCATGATGATCGACGGAGGGAAAACCCTTCCGGAAGGCGACCCGGAAGTTTCCGAAGCGATCGACTTCGCCGAATACTACCGGCGCCAAATGGAGCGGATGTCGCTCATGAAAGATATCCGATGGGAGCCGAAGGGAACAATCCTTGTCACGCCGCCCTGGAATTTCCCCTGCTCGATTCCCGCAGGCGGCATTCTCGCTGCGCTCGCCACGGGCAACTGCGTCCTCTTCAAACCCGCCTCCGACGCCGTCCTGATCGGCTGGCACCTCGCGCAGGCGATCTGGGACGCAGGCGTTCCAAAAGAAGTATTCCAATTCGTCCCGTGCAGCGGCGACGAGGTGGGAGGCGAGCTGATCCGCGACCGGCGCGTCAACGCCGTCCTTCTCACAGGCGGCACCTCGACTGCCCGAAAATTCCTCAAGATGCGCCCGGGTCTCGACCTCGCTGCTGAAACAGGCGGGAAAAACGCCCTCATCATCACCGGCATCTCAGACCGGGATCTCGCCATCAAAGATCTAATCCAATCGGCCTTCGGCCATGCCGGGCAGAAATGCTCCGCCGCCTCGCTCGCCATTCTCGAAGCGGAAGTCTACGACGACCACCACTTCCTGCGCCACTTGCGCGACGCCGCGGCGAGCCTCCGCGTCGGCCCTGCCTGGGATCTCACCACCCGGGTCAATCCTCTGATCCACGAGGCGAAAGGCGCCCTCAAACAGGCGCTCACAACCCTTGAGGAAGGGGAGGAGTGGCTTCTCGAGCCGCGCCAGGATCCGAATAACCCAAACCTCTGGAGCCCAGGGATCAAACTCCATGTGAAACCCGGCAGCTTCACCCACATGACCGAGCTGTTCGGCCCTGTCCTGGGCCTGATGCGCGCCAAAAACCTCGATCACGCCATCGAGCTGGCCAACGCCGTCCCGTATGGCCTCACCTCCGGGCTCCACAGCCTCGACGACCGCGAGCAGGCTCTCTGGCTCGAGAAAATCGAAGCAGGCAACCTCTATATCAACCGCACCATCACAGGCGCCATCGTCCGCCGCCAGCCCTTCGGCGGCACGAAAGCGAGCAATTTCGGCAACGGATCGAAAGCGGGCGGCCCCAATTATCTCCGCGAATGCATGCGCGCCCATCAAATCGGCCTGCCGCAGGAAAAACACCCCGTCAACGAATGGGTCAACAGCCTGACCGCCTTCCTCGACCGGATCGAGCTTTCAGCCGAGCAGCTCGGCCTCTGGACCGCCAGCGTCTCCAATTACGCTTACTGGTGGAAGCGGATGCGCCAGGACCGCGACCCGACGAAAATCGTCGGCCAGGATAATTTCTTCCGCTATCTGCCCCGCAAAGGGATCGTTCTCCGGATCACGCCCCGCTCCTCGCCTCTGGACGCGCTCCGCGTGGCCGCCGCCGCGCTCACCTGCGGCGCCGCCCTTGAGATCAGTTGGCACGCCCCCGATGAAAAACCTGCGGACTTCAATTGGCTCGAACTCGTCCCGGTTCTCCGCGTCGTCGACGAAACGGACGATCAGTTCCTCGACCGCGTCCGCCAGGGAAAAATGGAGCGGATCCGCCTTCTCGACGCTCCTTCGCCTCCTCTCCTTGAAGCAATCGCAGAATCGGGTGTCCACCTCATCGCAGAGCCCGTTCTCGCCAACGGCCGCCTTGAGCTGCTCCACTACCTGCGCGAAGTGTCGATCAGCATCGACTACCACCGGTACGGCAACCTCGGCCTCCGCGAAGGCGAGCTCCGTAAGCCCATCTTATAGAATATTAACAGGATCCGCGCGAAACGCGCTGGCAGGATCGCTTCGCTACGCTCGCGGCAAGATAAAAACAGAAACGCAGCCAACCCTATTTCCTATCCTGTACCGGGGTCTGCCATCCTGTGCAAGACCAATCCTGTAGCAGCTTATTGCTCCGATCGAATAAACTTATCGCCGAATAGGCATTGCAAATAAGCGGCGGCGAAGCACGCCGCATCAGAGGCGGGTTCCGGCAAAGAAAAATTGAAGCCCGGCGTCCCGAACGAGCGAGACATTCCTGAGCATGCGAAGGCGAGCGAGGAGGGTCGATTTGTCAAAGCCGCAACCCGCCCCCCTGTATGGAAACCGCAATGATGTCCGAATTAAATCCGCAGCAGCTCGAAGCCGTCCATCACGTAGAAGGTCCTCTTCTCGTCCTCGCAGGCGCAGGCTCCGGCAAAACAAAAGTCGTCACTCACCGGATCGCCCATCTCATCGACAGCGGCATCCTCCCCTCCGACATCCTCGCCGTCACTTTTACCAATAAAGCCGCCGCTGAAATGCGCACCCGCATCCGGATGCTGAAAAACGCGCAAGTGCTGGCCCTCACCTTCCACAGCCTCGGCGCGCGCATTTTGCGGGAATCGATCCACCACCTCGGCTACCAGAGCGACTTTGCGATCTACGACGAAGAAGACAGCGAAAAACTCCTTAAAAACTGCCTGAACGAGCTGCAGCTCGGAGAGGAGAAGGGCTATGCGCGCGAAGTGCGCCACCAGATCTCTTCGGCTAAAAACGATCTGACCAGCCCCGAAGACGCTGCGAAAGATCCCCTCTTCCATCAGGTGTACTCTCTCTACCAGCGGAAACTCAAAGAGTGCAACGCGCTCGACTTCGACGATCTCCTCTATCTCACGGTCAAACTGCTGCGCGAAAGCGAAGCGGCCCGCACCGAATATCAGAACCGGTGGCTTTTCATCCTCATCGACGAATACCAGGACACCAATTTAGCCCAGTACACCCTCGCGAAAATCCTCGTCGCCAAACACAACAATATCTTCGCCGTCGGCGACCCCGACCAGTCGATCTATTCGTGGCGCGGCGCCCGCTATCAGAACATCCTGAACTTCGAAAACGACTTCCCCGGAGCGCGCGTCATCACGCTCGACCAGAACTACCGGAGCACGAACATCATCCTCCAGGCGGCGAACGCCCTCATCCAGCACAACCCCGACCGGTTCGACAAAAAACTCTGGAGCAAACTGGGAGAAGGAGCGAAGATCGGCGTCTTCGTCGGGCAAAACGAAAAGCTCGAAGCGGAATTCGTCGTCAAAAAGATCGCGGCCCACGCCTCCGAGGATCATTATTCTCTCAATGACATCGCGATCTTCTACCGCACCAACGCCCAGTCGCGCATTTTCGAGGACGCGCTCCTCTCCCGCAGGATCCCCTATACGATCGTCGGCGGGCTCTCCTTCTACCAGCGGCGCGAAGTGAAAGACATCCTCTCGTTCCTCCGGATGCTCGTCTCGAATACCGACCTGATTTCCTTTCTCCGCACCATCAACCTTCCGAAGCGGGGCCTCGGCGCCTCGACGCTGGAGAAAATCGTCGAAGCGGCAAACCAGAGAACAGCTCCCATCTTCCCTTTCTGCGAAGAGCTCCTTTCCCAGCCGGAACTCGCTCCCGGCGTCAAACTCGGCCCCAAACAGCGCGAAGGGCTTCGCGACTACATCAGCACAATCCACTCGCTCCGCAACAAACGGGCCTCGCTCCCGCTCCACGAGCTGATCAGCGAAGCGATCTCGGCCTTCCGCTACCTCGCCTATTTGCAGGAAGATCCCGAAACATTCCAGGACCGGAAAGAGAACCTGGATGAACTGATCGGCAAAGCCGCCGAATGGCAGGAAGAGACCGAAGGCCCGACTCTCACCAAATTCCTCGAAGAGCTCTCGCTGCGAACCAAAACCGAAGAAGAAGGGCACGTCCCCACAGTCAAGCTCATGACGCTCCACAACGGGAAAGGGCTCGAATTCAACCTCGTCTTCCTCGTCGGGCTCGAAGAGGATCTCTTTCCCCACATCAACACGAAAGACAACCCGGAAGCGATCGAGGAAGAGCGGCGGCTTTGCTATGTCGGGATGACCCGCGCCAAAAGGCGGCTCTATCTCTGCTCCACAACCTACCGCTACATGTGGGGCACCCCGCGCCTCATGCGCCCTTCCCGCTTCCTCAAAGAGATCCCCGCCGAGTTCCTCCACAATTATTCCTCGCCGTTCCTCCAGAGAACGGAGGAGAACGAAACTGCATCCGAAGGCTTTTCTCCGGGAGACCGGGTCGTCCACCAGGAATTCGGCAGCGGGGTGGTGAAAAAAGCCTATCAAGGTTCCTTCGGCCTCACCTACGAAGTGCAATTCTCCGGCACAACGCGCACGCTCGCCGCGAAATACGCCAAGCTCCAGCCCGACCCCGACTAGGGCGCTCCGCCAATCAACCTACGGAAAGCTCTCCCAGAAAATCCATAAACCTATCCTGGAGCTGGGGATCAGGCCAACTCTCTCTTTCTTGAAATCTATCCCGGCATGGATTATGCGTAGATCAAATCACATGCGAGTTTCAAATGAAAATAAAAGGCTTCGCTGCCTTAGGAACTCTTGCAATATCTATTTGCTGGGCGCTCCCGCAAGCTCCGGTTCTGATCAGCGGCTCGGCGTCTTTTTCCGGTCTTGAAACGACTGAACTCCAAATTGCAACTGGCGATCAGACGTTGATCGAGTGGGACAGCTTCTCGATCCAGGCGAATGAAAAAACCCAATTCATCCAACCCAGCTCCGATTCCATCGTGATCAACAGGATCTCCGGGGCCACTCCCAGCGAGATTTTCGGACTCCTCCAATCCAATGGAAAAGTCGTCCTGATCAACCCCTCCGGGATCGTATTCGGCCGCCAGGCGTCCGTCGACGTGAACAGCTTAATCGCCTCCACTCTGGATCTCAACACCGGCCTGTTCTTTGAAAAAGGACAACTCGCTTTTCAGGGCGGATCGAGCGGGAAAATCCTCAATGAAGGGACTCTTGCTGCCAAATCAGGAGAGCTTTTGCTCTTCGGACGCGAAGTGGAACACACCGGCTCCCTCTCTGCAAAGACAACAGCAGGGTTATTCTCCTGCGATTCGATTGCGTATGATCCAACCAGTTCTACTCCGTTTATTCTCGGAACTTCGAGTGAAACAGCGCCATTCCAAACTGCCGTCTCAGGATCGATCGACGTCCCTGGTGGCCATATTTACCTGTTCGGTCCCTGGGTCGCTGTCGATCAACAGGCTCAGCTCGACGTCTCCTCAGCCATCCAGGCCGGCAAGATCCTCATCGGAGGAGAATTCCGCGGACAACATGGTTCTCTCATCCCTTCACTCTGGACAGAGGTCAGCGAAGGGGCCTCTTTACTCGCTTCAGGACTGAATGAAGGGAACGGAGGAACGATCGTCGTCTGGGGAGACCGTCTTTCCAGGATGGCCGGATCGATGCTGGCGCAAGGCGGGGCGTTTGGAGGCAACGGAGGGACTCTCGAAGTTTCAAGCCGAGGTTTCCTCGATTTTACAGGCCAGGTGTCTACAGCGGCGTCTCATGGGAGCCCTGGCATGTTATGGCTCGATCCTCTCGATCTCACGATCACGAACGTCAGCGCGAACGTCACCGGCGCCACCCCATTCACGCCCACCGCATGCCCGGGAGCAACGCTCGATGCAGCCGTCGTAATGGCGGCCCTAGCCGGAACTCCCGTGACGATCACGACGGTCGGCACCCCGGCGGCTCCCGGCTGCACCGGCGAAATTATCGTAGCGACTACTGGCGCGATCACTTGGGATTCGGTCAATTCCTTGACGATCGATGCCGCCGGAAATCTCACGATCCTGGCCCCCATCCAAAACGGCCCCGTTGTGGGGACTGGAGCCGTTCAACTATCCGCGGGAGGAACTGTCGTTCAGATCAATCAAGCCGGCACAGGACAAAGAGTCTCGGTAGGCTCTCAGCACGGATTGACCTCATTGAACGCCCCGAACGCCGCTGTGACCCTCCTGGCTGCGAACGCACTCTTAGGCAGCGCCCAGTTGGGATTTTATACGCCAAACAACGGGACCGCCTCCGGTCCGATCCAGGTAAACTGCGCCCAATTGACGCTCAACGGAGGCAGTTTAAACGGCTTTTCAGGAGCGCAAATCGGACATGGCCAAGTCGATGCGACCGCGCAAACAGCCACAGCAGCGATGGGGGGATCGACTCCCGACATCACCGTTACGGCCACAGGAAATATCAACCTGATCCCGGGATTCAATCGCCGAAACGCATGGATCGGCCACGGTTCGCAAAATTTAGGCGCTGCGAATAATAACCAGACAGGGGCCGTCAATGTTGTTTCACAAAACGGCAATCTCTTGCTGAACTGGATCAATGCCCAGAATTCTACCGTCCGGATCGGCCACGGAGGGAGTGTCGGGGCGATGACGCTCGGAACTGTCGCGGGAGATGTTACGGCGCGCGCACCCAATGGGTCGATCACGCTCAATTCGTCAGGCACTCTGGTCAATGGCTATGTTATGATCGGACATGGCTGCCCGCAAAGCGGCGGAGCAGCCGCTACCTTATCCGGAGATATCTATGTCTCTTGCAGAGGCAACCTGACGATGTTCGACAGCGCCGCCAACGACGTCATCATCGGACATGCCGCAGAAACGGTCGCTAGTCTCAGCGGCCATATCCGGACGACCGTG
Organism: uncultured bacterium; assembly: GCA_964415395.1. Classification (GTDB taxonomy): domain Bacteria; phylum Chlamydiota; class Chlamydiia; order Chlamydiales; family SM23-39; genus CAYPZU01. Next base: position 2,262 of record CAYPZU010000050.1, on the reverse strand, counting down.
GGCGGCAATATCAGCATGGAGGTGTCCGCGGCAGCCAATTCCGCATCGTTCACACAAATCGGGTACGCGGGCAATGGCGCCCTAAACACAGCCATCAATGGGGATGTGACGGTGGTCGCTGGAGGAAATATCACCCTGACCAATGCAGGCGGCGCCGTGTGGATCGGCGATTTAAGGGCAGCCCCGAATGTCTCAACAGTCAGCGTACAGGCGGCAGCAGGCCAAAACATCACAGTCAATAGCATACGGCGCCTCGCCGGGATTTTTTCAGCGGGCGATACAGCGATCGGAGCGGGCAATGACCTCATCGTGACCTCTGGGAGTCAGGCGACCGGCGCTAGCGTGGGAACAACCAATCTCTTAACAGTGCCAGGCGGTGGATCAATTGCTAGAATTTATGCCTACCGCGATATCCTTTCTACGAATGGGACTATAGCGCCGAGCCATATCGGACCCGCTGATCCGATTTCAGCTCACGGGAACAACTTCCTCGTCGATATCCAGGCAGGCGGCGACGTCCAGCTTTCCAGCAACCTATCGAATACGCAAACCCTGTCAATCAATGTGGAAGCCGATGCGGTTTTTGCCGGATCGCAAGTCTGGGGATATACCGGATCGAATTTGACCTCGATCGCCGGAGTCCCTCTGCTAGCCGCCTATCCAATCACTGAGACCAACCTCCTGCCGGCTCCAGTCTCAGGCCCTTCTCCCGCACAAGGGGCCGATGGGAGAGGAGCATTTAGAATTGTTACCCAACCCTTAGATCCGGACAATAACATCCTTTTCCAATCTACATCAGGCAATATCACCCTCCATAGCGCAGACACAAGACGCAGCGGAGGCTTGCAGAACTTAACCATCGGCCCTGCCAATCCGCCAGGGAACACCAACCAACTCCAAATCCTGACGACGAGCGGAAATATCGAAATTACCGGAAGCGTTCCAAGCGACGCGTTTGCAAACATCTTCTGGAATGGGACGACTTCAACTTCGGGCCATATTTTAGCCATCGCGAATATCGATCAAACGCTCTCCAGCGCCATCATCACCTCAAGCGGCTCCTTCGTCACCTTAGTCGTAGACAACGATTTTCCGATTCGGCCATTGATCGGCCCAGGGATCTTCGTAATGGATGCGACTAGCCAAATCAACGCCTTCTCCACGATCCGGATCTATACAGCCCTTCAGGAAGATGGGACGTCGAACAATCAGATCGATCCGATGGCTAGATTCAACGGGGTGCCGATCAGCCAGGCGGCCCTTCCCTATCCCGGCCAGCTGTTCGTCGACACCATTCAGGAGCAATGGTGCACCTATTACCCCGAATTCATCCCTGGCACGCCTTTCACGATTTCCTACAAAAATTGCCTGCAGATCATTACCCAACAGGCGATGACGGTCATCGATCAATTCCTCGTCGATCTCCATCCTTACAATGAATTCCCCGGCTGGATGGAGAGATTCTGGGTCACGTGGGATAAAAGCATTGCAAGCGTTGCAGATGAGCCTTATTATCTCCGCCGCCGCCAGTTGAATGTGGTCAACCATCCGAAAACTTATACGCAGCTAATACCAGAATAAGCCCTGAAACCTCGATGCGCATCGTACAAATTACCGATACCCATATCGTCGCCAAAGACACTCACTGGCTCTCCGAGCCATCGACCGAAACGAGCCAACGCCTCTCGCGAACAATCCATCAGATCAACCAGATCGCCCCCGACGCTGTCATCCTCTCTGGCGACGCGGTCGACGACGGCGCCGCCGCCTCTTACGAACACCTGAAAGAACTCCTCGCCCCGCTTAAAGCGCCTCTCTTCGTTACTCCCGGCAACCACGATGACCGCGGCCGCTTCCGGGAAGCCTTCTCGCTCTCAGCAGGCTTCATCCAATACACCGTCGATGCGTTCCCGGCGCGCCTCATCTGTCTAGACAGCCACGTCCCCGGAGAAGGGGGCGGACTCCTCTGCTCCGAGCGGCTCGACTGGCTCGAAGCTGCGCTCGAAACCCATCCCGAAAAACCGACCCTCCTTTTCCTTCACCACCCGCCCGCGAAAACAGGGATGAAGTGCTTCGACAAAATTCTCCTCGCCCCTTCCTCCCGCTTTGAAAGCCTCGTCCGGAGCCATCCCCAAATTCTCGCGCTCCTCTGCGGCCACTTCCACCATCCTTGCGTTACAACATACGGCTCAAAGCTCTGCTATCTCGCGCCCAGCGTCGCCCCTGTCCATTATTTCGCCCATCCCGATGACGACGAGCCTT
>CAYPZU010000049.1:0-17108 GCA_964415395.1 uncultured bacterium | reverse complement strand
TATTCAAATCGATCTGATGAAAAGTAAACTGGGTTGAATTGCGATTTTTGTAAGGCAAAAACAGGAGTGATTTTTCAGGAGATCTGCTGACGCCGACGACTTGATATTCCTTCTTTTCTAATAGAAGATCTACAAAATCGCTTCCTGAAAAGGAGTTGCTTCCGATGACGAGAACTTTTTTCATGACAAACCTTATTCGAAGTAAATGAATGAATGATCGCCTTTGTAGCCGCAGTGTCTGAACCACCAGGCCCAGTCTTCAGGAGAGTAGAAGGAGCGGCATGTAAGTTGCCAGTAGAGAAGGTTCACCTTCTCTTCTTCGTTCCGGAACGACTCGACGACCACGTATTTGTCTTTCTTCCCGACGCGTTCGATTTCCTTGAGAGCCAGTTCCAATTTTTCACAGGGGAGATTGTGGAGGGCATTAATGGAAATTACTAGGTCGAAGGAATGATCAGGAAAGGGGAGCTTCGAGGCGTCGGCTTTTTTGAGATACGGGCGCACTTCTTCTTTTGATGTTTCTATTCCGTATTGGGAGACGTCGATGCCGCTGACTTGGAGGCCGGGAACGGCCTGAGTTAGATCGTAGAGGAGGAATGCTCTCCCGCAGCCTACGTCGAGAACTCTGTCCCCTGCTTTGAGGCCGTAGTGTTGGGCGAGGAGGTCAGCTACAGCACGCCAGCGGCCGTCGTATTTATAGCCTCCATACCCGTATTTTCTGTCGCCGTCCCAGTACTCTTTCCCGAATTCGCAGGCGACTTTTGCCGCTTCGGCTTTGGGGAATTCATTCACCCTGCCGAGATAATCGCGCTTTGTTTTCTTGTGGAGAGGAGAAATAAAGTCGATGTATGCCATGGGACACCTAAATTTCGATTTTTTTGAGTTGTTCTTTCGCCATCTGGAGCTGCTTTTCCTGACGCTGGAGTTCTTCCGAGCGAGAGAATTGGCGCCGATGCTTGCCGACATGGGTAAAAGAATTCAGTAGAATACAACACCATTTGATTTGCATCACGGGCCAAATGAGGCGGAAGCGATCGAGACATTTTTCCGGGTTTGATGAAGTGGATGCGATCGAGGCGGAGAGCGAGGGGAAGTAGCGTTCAGGGATCGGAATCCGGGGCTGGCAAAAGAGATCGCAGATCGCTTTGCAAGGGTCGTCCCAGCCTGCATATTCGAAGTCGATGAATTGAAGGGTGTTATCCGAATTCAGAAGCGCGTTGTGGAACCCAAAATCAGAAGGGCTGATGCACCGCTCTGAATCGGGCAAGGGATCGTCATGTAAAGCGGTTTTACATAGGTTTTTTTGGACCGAACTCCACTTGGGGAGCAATGAGGAATCAATGAAGGTGCGGAGAGCTTCGTTCAGCGGAGAGTCGGTTTGGGCTGTCGCGATCCGGTCGATGCGGGTTTGTGTGATCTGGAGGTATGATTTGGTGGTGAAGCAGGCTTCGGATGCGGGAGGAAGGTTGGAGGCTTTGCTCTTTTCTTTGTTGAGGGAGAGAAAAAAGGCGGCTTTTTGTTCGATCAGGGAATCATTTACGTCTTGCGGCTGGATATGTCTGCCAGGGAGATAGGTGTAAAGAGCGCTGTTTAGGGATTCGTCATAGGAGAGGGGCTCAGGGATGTTTCTCAGACCGAGGTCCCAGGCGTATTTGAGGAAGGAAAATTCGGATTGGAGGCGGCGTCTTGGGTCGTTCGGGTGCTGGAAGTATTCTTTATAGACGAGAGGATTTCTGTCGCTGAATTCGAGTTTGAATACGCGGTTATTCGCGCCGCCGGCCAGCGGATGGATCTGAAGGGGTTGGGGAAGATTGGAATGGGAGAAGGTTTTAGGATCCATGAGCAAAAAGATGTTCGGAGATTTGATCCCACGAAGCGGCGTAGAAATAGCTTGGGTGGGGAGCATGGAGGCTGTGAGGATCGAAGAGAATTTTTTTTACCTGCGGAGGGAACTCATTCTCTGCAAGCAGCTCGGGGAGGTCGTCGATGAAAACGGTGCATTGCTGGAGCGCGATTCGTTCGAGCTTTTGTTTGAGAGTGAGCTCAAAAAAAGCAGGAGGCGTCGAAAAGGGAAGTGCTGTTAACCATGATTTGGCAGCTTCGTGAAGGTCGTAGCGAGGCCCGAGGAACGGGTGTTTGGTTTTGTGGCTGATGATATAGGCCGGGATTGCTTTCTTTTGGCAGAGAGCGAGGAAGCGGTCGGCGCCGGAGTAGGGTTGGGCCAAAACCATCCGGGCGCCGTAGATGTAGCCCTGGAGTTCAGTCCAGGTGTCTTCTTTGCCGATCGAGCGCAGATAGTCGCGGACGGCGCCTTTTGAATGCGGTAGATCGGCCGGGATCAACCCCTTTTCTAGGGCAGCTTGGTAGAAGACGCCATCGTAGGAAGCTAGGGTGTTGTCGAAGTCGATCCCGATTCGGAGGGTCATGCAAGGGCCATGTCGATGATCGGACGAAGCACATGGCCTTGCTCAAGGTCGGTCAGAGCTTGGCTGATCTGATGCAGGGAGTACGATTTTCCGATGAGAGGAGCTGGGTTGAGCTGTCCGTAGCGGATCAGGTTGCAATAGCGGGGATAGTGGATGTCGGGATTATTATCTCCGCCCCATGTTCCGAGGATCCGTTTGCCCTGGTTTAATTCTTTGGGATCGAGATTGAGCATTTGCCCTTGCCGCGCGTTGCCGATGATGACAGCAGCGCCGCCTTGCGCCCGCACTGATTTTAGCGCTTGCGTCATCGCGATGGGACTTCCGCTCGCTTCGATGGAGAAATCGAGAGGTCCGATTTTTTGGATCGCTTCCACAGGATCCTGTTTAGAGGCGTCGATTAGATGGGTTGCGCCCATTTGTTTCGCGGCTTCGAGCTTGGAGGGGTTGATGTCGACTGCGATGATCGGAACGCATCCGGAAATGGAGGCTCCTTTAATCGCGCAAAGACCGATTCCTCCGCAGCCGAAGACGGCGAGGCTCTCGCCTGCGCGGGGGCGGGCCGTGTTGAACACGACGCCGAGACCGGTGGGGATGGCGCATCCGAGGAGGGCGGCTTCCTTGAGGGGAAAATCTTTGGAGAGGGGGGTCAGCCTGTTTTCGCTGATGATCGAATAGCGGCTGAAGGTGGTGATGGCGCCTGCGTTCACCTTTTGTCCTTTCCAATCGAAAATCGAGCCCATGACATTCGCGCCGCTTCCTTTGATCCAGGAGAGGATGACCGGATCGCCTGGCTTCACTTTCTCTACCTTCTCGCCCACTTCGACAACGATGCCGCTCCCCTCATGCCCGAGGCAGTGAGGGAGATAGGGATCTTTGCCTCTGTGGCCGCGCACTTCAAGCAGCTGGGTATGGCACACGCCGCTGTATTTCACTTCGACCAGGACTTGTCCTGGTTTCAGCGGGGGGAGGGTGATTTCGTCGATTTCGATTCGGTCGATGTCAACCAGGATGGCTGCTTGCGTACGCATAGGGCTTGCTCTCTAGTTTTTGAAGGATTCTGGTTGCGATGGCTGTCGGCGTCAGACCGAACAGTTCGCGGGTATATTTCTGGGAACCAATCGGGTGAGGGAACCGATCCTGGGTCCCAAAGCGGATCAGGCGTGTGGGGACAGATTCATCAGCCATCCATTCCGCAACCGCAGATCCTAAACCGCCGATCAGACTGTGCTCTTCGATGGTGGCAAGATGGGAAAAGCGGCTGCAGGCATCGGAGAGAAGGCCGGTGTCGAGGGGTTTTACAGTGTGGAGGCTGACGATTTCGGGTTGGATATGCGACGATTGGAGGATTTTTGCGGTCTCAAGAGCTGTGGGCAGCATATTGCCTGTGCTAAGGATGCAGAGATCTTTTCCCTCTTGAATCCGAAAGCCTTTTCCTATCTCGAGGCATGGAATCGAGGTGTGGATTTGGGGTTCTCCCGTTTTCCCGATCCGCATGTAAATCGGCCCTGGCCACTGAAAAGAGGCCCGGAGAAGGGCGCGCAGCTCCATTGTGTCGGCGGGGCAGAGGACGCTCATATTCGGGATGCTTCTCAGGAAGGAAATGTCTTCGCAGGAGTGGTGGGTGCATCCGAGCGAGGCGTAAGAGAGGCCGGCTCCAGTTCCAACAATAAGGACGGGGACATTGTGATAACAGATGTCGTCGCGGATCTGTTCGAGACAGCGGGTTGTGTTGAACGGGGTGATGGTGTAGGTAACTGGGCGCAGGCCGCAGAGGGCCATCCCTGCCGCCATGCTGGCCATGTTCGCCTCGGCGACTCCGCAGTTATAAAACCGGGAGGGGAATTTCGATTTAAACGGTTCAAAGAGGCGGTTCCCAATGTCGCCTGACAGGAGGACGATGCGGGAGTCGAGAGCGGAGAGTTGGGCGATCTCATCGGCAAAGGCGTTTCTCATCAGCTCACTCCCAGTTCGAGTTTGGCTTTAGCGAGTTCTTCGTCATTCGGGATCCGGTAATGCCAATTGTTGTCGTCTTCCATAAAAGAGACCCCTTTCCCCTTGACTGTGTGGGCGATGATCGCTGTCGGCTTTCCTGGCGTTTCGGGGATTTTAGAGAAAACGTCGAGGATTTGGGTGAAATCGTGGCCGTCGATTTCATACGTTTGCCATCCGAACGCTTCCCATTTTTCTTTCAGCGGTGAGAGCTTCATGATCTCTTCGCTGCGGCCTGTTGCTTGCCACTTATTGAAGTCGACGATCGCAATCAGGTTGTCAAGTTTGCGCGCGGGGGCGAACATGGCCGCCTCCCAAACAGAGCCTTCGTTGCATTCTCCGTCGCTCAAGAGGACCATCAGCCGGTACGGCTCTCCGAGGATTTTTCCGGCGAGAGCCTGCCCAATCGCTACGGAAAGGCCATGACCGAGCGATCCTGTGGCCATTTCAACTCCAGGGACGCAGTTCGGACTTGGGTGTTCCGGGAGGCAGCCTCCGTCTTTATTGAATGTTTTGAGAAGTTCGGAGGAAAAGAACCCTTTTTTCGCCAAGATGGCGTAGAGCGTGCTGATTGCATGCCCTTTGCTTAGGATAAACCGGTCGCGAAGACGGTCCGTGGGGTTCCTTGGGTCGATGCGAAGGAAGCGATAGTAGGCTGCAACAATCAGGTCGACGCAGGAGAGCGATGAGCCGAGATGAGGAGCTTTTCCCGCTTTGGACATCTCGATGATTTTGGCGCGGATTTCTGAGGAAATCGATTGGAGATCATCTGTTTTCATTGGGCATCTCGGATTGACGCACCATCTTAGAGCAAGGAGGTTCTGGAGAGCAACGAAATTAGAAATTTTTCAATATGCAAGGGGGAGAATTCGCGAAGGTGTCTAAAAATCAAAGAAACCTTTATCTTCCTGAGCCTTGCGATTTTTCATCCTGGCACCCAGTGTTTAGATAAAGAAGGAGTCTTTTGTGAGAAGATTTGTTGTTTTAGTCTGTATTGCGGTATCTAATTTTGCGTATGCATTAAATTCAAACGTAAGCGATCTGTTTAAGGAATTGCCGTATGAATCTATTTCTGGGAGTGGATCTGAAGAAATAATCGAACAAATTAAGCGATTCTCCCTTGATTCGTACGACATTCTCAGTATCTACTCCAGAACTGGTCCCCAAGATTATTTTCTAGACGATCGAATACCTGATGTAATCAAGCAAGAGCTCCGCTCCGGGAACCCCTGGGAGCAGCATGTTGACATTCAGATTCCCACGGTAATTAGGCCTGGTTCCGTAGCAGTAGATATAGGGGCTCATATTGGCACTCACACGGTGACAATGTCTCGCTGTGTCGGGCCTTCTGGAAGAGTGATAGCTGTCGAGCCTCAGCCAAAGACTTTTGCTGAACTATTCCTCAACATGGCGCTCAATAAAGTGAACAATGTTCAATTTATTTGGGGGGCTATGGGAAGCTACATTGGAAAAATTGGCGTCCCTCCAATTTGCGAATTGAATGAAGGTGGCTCGCCTGTCGGCGGCGATCAGATGGTCGTGGTCGATATCATGCCTTTGGATTCCTTGATGCTTACAAATGTTTCTCTAATCAAAATTGACGTAGAGGGGATGGAGATGGAAGTGTTGCAGGGAGCAAGAGATACGATCTTAAGAAATAGGCCAGCTCTTTTGGTTGAAATTTCTGTAGGCGTATATTATGAAAATGCAACTCATGAACAAAGGGCTGAAATCGATCGAAGAGTTAAATTTGTCTCAGATCTAGGCTATAACGTTCACCGAATTGCCGGATGGGACTATCTTGCTTTGCCGAAACAGGCGCCTCTCAAGAACAAGCCTCCCAAGAGAGGCAGACGGGATGGCGGAAAGGGGAAATACTAGTTCAGATATGCAATTTCGAGCGAGAGGGTTAGGAATTTATAAGCTGGATTTTGCAGATGTCCTTGTAAGGCCATTTCTGTTTTTAGTTTTTTTATATTTTGTTCTTCTTTCGTTCGACGTTTTAAATGTCTCTTTTCTTATTTTTAAGGTTAAGCTTACAAATCTCGCGTCATTTATTCTTTTGATTTTCGGGATTTTTTTGCACAAGGATATCTCGGTTCCTCGGAACTTTGCATGGATTGCTGTCGCAGCTCTTTTCTCCATGGCAGTTTCAGTGATTAATTGTTGTAATCTAATTTCGTGCGCAGGTCTTATTCTTTTTTATTTTTTTAATTTCATTTTTTACTTTCTCTTGTCATTTAATTTATTCCGGTGGATCGCCCCAGATATTTTGCTGCGGCTGTATTTCTCGAGTTTTTTTTGCGTTGGGATTTATGCTTTATGCCAGGTTGTTTTTTCTCTTGCGGGCTTCATATTGCCGGGGGTAACCCAGTATATATTTGCTCTTGCGAGAGGGCAGGCATTTGCTTACGAGCCCTCCTACTATGCTCTTTACATGACGTCATTTGCTATTTTTTGCACGGCTAAATTCATGCTGCAGCCTGCGGAGAAAAGGAATGTTAATGAGGTGATCTGGTCCAATCTTTTCCTGCTTGTTTCGACTTCAACGGGATGCTTCTATTCTTATCTGCTTTTTATCTTGTTTTTTTGTAGTTTTATATATTTTGGGTTTGTTCCTGGGTTTAAAGGATCTGTTTTTTTGGTATTATTTAAATACTTCTCTGTTATTTTTGCGATTTTGCTTGCTGTTTGGTTTGTTTATCCTGACTTAATAAACCATGGATTTCTGAAGTTTTTCTATTTTGATCCGTCTGATCACATTTCTTTCAAATCCCGTTGGGCTGGAATCGTTAATTATTGGGTTGTTTTCTTGCGGCATCCCTGGTTTGGCGTTGGGCTCGGAGCAGGACCCTTTTACTTGTTCCAGATTTCCTCTGATGAGCATGGGAATGTATACGATGCGGATATTTACAATTCATTTGCTCCAACAAATGTAACTTTAGAGATTCTTTCGGGTCTTGGAATATTTGGATTTATTGTCTTTGTTTGGTTTTTTGCGGCTTTATGTTTCACTTTTTGGAAAGCGATCAGAATTCGAGGGCTTAGCGAGGCCGACCGGACAAATCTGGTTGCCTTTGCGTTATCGTTATGCGTGATGTTTGCCGCTCTTCAGTTCAATCAATCGATCATGCGTGCTTATATGTGGGTTCATGTAGGCATATTTGTTGGTTATGTTCAGTATCTGTTTCGTAGTAAATCTTTACTGAAGCTGGCCTCTGTTCATTGAGAATTTCGGTTGCCATTTCTGGATGCAACCATATAACTTAGAATGTGTTTTTTGAGGAAAAATATGAGTCATGCTCTTCGATTGAAAATCCGGCAGGGGATTAAAAACTTTGTTCGTCGATTTGGTGTTGATATAGTTGAGTTCCCTAAATTAGAAGGTCCTTACGAAAAAATTCACATTAAAAGCTTTTATGCGCCCTGGAAAAATGATGAAGAATTCAATCGTTGTTTTTCCTCAATCCAGACGCATACTCTTGTCGACAAGCATCGCTGTTATGAATTGTGGGATCTGGTAGAGCAAAGCTCGAAAATTGAAGGGTGTTTAGTTGAAATAGGGGTATGGAGAGGGGGCACTGGGGCTTTGATTGCGAAAAAAGCTGAACTTTGTCAAATCAAGGACCCTGTTTATCTTTGCGACACATTCAAGGGCATCGTCAAAGCTACCGAAAGAGATGGTCAATACAGGGGAGGAGAGCATAGCGACACGAGCTTGGAAATTACGCAAAAATTATTGGAGCGGCTCCATCTAAAAAACGTGCATCTGCTCGAAGGTATTTTCCCTGAAGATACAGGATTTATGCTGGGGGATAGAAAAATCAGTTTCTGCCACGTTGATGTAGATGTTTATAATTCAGCGCGAGACATTATCAATTGGATCTGGCCGAAATTGTCTGTGGGCGGGATTGTGGTTTTTGATGATTACGGATTCCCTACAACGCCGGGTATACGCGATTTTGTTAATGAAAGAAAATACGAGGCCGATAAGATCTGTCTTCATAATCTCAACGGCCATTCTGTGTGGATTAAACTTTATTAAGATTAACTGATTGAACCTGCTGATCGTAAAAATTGCCGCTATTGGGGATGTGGTCATGGCTTTGCCTCTTTTGACGCATCTGCGGTCTCACTTTCCTGAGAGTCATATTACTTGGATTTGCGGCGCGCAAGTAAAGCCCTTGTTAGATGCTACTGGGCTTATAAACCAGATTATCTCTATAGATGAAAAATCGATCTTCAAAGGGAATACGTTCGTTAAGATATGGGAGCTATTAAAGGTTTGGATTTTTCTTTTCGCTAAGAAATTTGATCTTTGTATTACCGGCCATCAGGATCCTCGTTATAAATGGATTTCATTTCCTGCAATTTGCAAGCAGAGAAAAAGTTTCTCTCGCAAAAGCGGGCGGTTAAGCCCTGTTCCAGGGCGGTATCATGCATATGAATATTTACGCCTGTTAACAGGAAATGACGCTCCTCCAGACATCCCTGTCATTTTCCCTCATCTCGCCATACCGGGAAAAAAAATTGTGAACGATTTGATTCTTTCGTTTGGGGCAAAGCCGGTTGTTGTGATCGCTCCAGGCGGAGCTAAGAATGCGCTCGCGGATGATTTTCAGCGCCGTTGGCCTGTCGCTTCCTACGCTTCTTTAATGAAAAAGCTCTCAGCGTTGCCGATCAATCTAATTGTAACTGGAAGCCAGTCGGATTTTTGGGTATCCGAGCATTTTCAGGGGATTCCCCATATTGATTTACTTGGGAAGTTGGATTTGCTTGATTTAGTTTGTCTCCTTAGGGCTTCCAAACTATTGATTACGCACGATAGCGGTCCGCTCCACTTGGCGAAGCTCGCGGATTGCTCTGTTATTGGTCTTTTCGGGCCTACAAACCCTCACGAGAAGGTGGGAAGGCATGAAAAGATCAAGGTGATTTGGGGAGGAGAAAATTTAGCTTGTAGGCCTTGTTATGATGGGAAAACCTATGCTAGGTGCAATAGCAACATCTGTTTAGCGAATATTTCTATAGAGCGCGTATTTTCCCAGGCGCTCGATTCTCTTGGATTGACTCAAGAAGTCAATTCCTGAATATTTTGGTTCTTGAAGTTTTGGTTCACGCCGGCGGAGAGTTTTAGCATGTCGATCGGGTGTTTGCCGATCACTTTGGCCAGGGCCGCTAGAGTTGTTGATCAATCTTCTTTTCTTGCCATTTTTTGAGTTGCTTAATGTGATGTTTATAGAGCTTTGTTTGGCAGACTTCTTTGAATTCTTGAGAGTTTTCTGGAAGGGCTAAATAATCGGAGGAATCGCAGAGGCGCATAACTTTGTAGCCAAAACTTTCGACCAGCTTTATCCTTCGAAGGATCTCCGCACGGATTTCGGGATTAGATTTTTCGGGGACGTTCCCTCCGCAAATTTCGATGATCATCGCAGGCTTGTTTTTCTCGATCGTTTCTTTAGCGCCCAGAAGGACAGACTCTTCCATTCCTTCAACATCAATTTTAATCAGAGAGACATTTGAGAGGTTCATCAAATCCAATGGAATGACTTCAATGGATCTTCCCGTTCCCGATCCTAGGGAGACGCCCCCTTCGTTTTGAGGATTGGGAATATTTAGGGTCATTTGTTCATGGATTCGACTTGCGCCGCCCCAAAAATAGTCGATATTATCCGCTTGATTGATCGCCATGTTCACTACTAATTCTCGCATTGCTTTAGGCTGCGGTTCGAATGCGATCACTTTACCCTTAGGCCCTACGCATCTTGACATGGTTAGACTATGAGTTCCAATATGGGCGCCGATGTCGAGGGCGGTCGAACCTGGTTTGCAATATTTAATGAAATATGGCTCTAGATGCGATTCCCAAGTCTTTCCTGATCGTAGCTCTGTCTTGATAAAATCGGGTATGTCGTCGATGCAGAAAGAGTCGATGCCAGTCAAGGATTGAACGCTGAACACTTCATAGTTTGTAAACGGGAATTCTTTGATATAGTTGATGATGTCTGATGGATTTGTCCCAGATATCTTTGTGTAGTCTAGAGTATTGAGTAAATTCGAATCTGCTGATGTGATGCATAACGGAGCGGTTATCTCGGGCTTTGAAGACTTTTTCTGTACTTTTTTTGAAGCGCATCCGCAGAAGGATAAAGCAATAAGGAGAGCGAGCAGATTGGTGGCTTTAAAAGACATGGAAAACCTCGAGTTTTTTCATAGAATATAGACGGAAGCGCGAAATTGTCGAGCTTACTTCTTGAAGTGTTTGTTCAGGGCGGTGGAGAGTTTGAGCATGTCGATCGGGTGTTTGCCGATCACTTTCGCGAGGGCCGCGTCGGGACGGATGATCCGCTTGTTGGTCGGGTCTTGCAGGTGGTGCGCCTTGATGTAGTCCCAGACCGCTTTCGTGGTGGCGGGGCGGGAAAGCTCTTTGGCGTTGACCAGGGCCGACAGTTCGGGAGAGAGCTTGTAGGTGGGTTGGTTCGATTTCTTCTTGGGCTTTGAGGCTTTCTTGGAGGGTTTTTCTGTCTCTTTGGCCGAGGCTTTGCCTTTTTTGCCGAAGCGGGCTTTCTTGACGTAGGCGGTTTTCGGATGGCTGGCGTCGTATTTGGATTCGAGCTGGTCGAGGGTCGAGACGATGACGTCGCAGTCAGGGAAGTTGGAGCAGGAGAAGAAAGTTTTGCCGAAGCGCGATTTGCGGGAAGTGAGGTGGCCGTCGCAGCCGATAGCCGGGCAGGAGGGAAGGTCTTCGGGCTTGAAGGTGGTTTCGCCTTTTTTGGGGATGTTGACGATGCCTTTGCATTCGGGGTAGCGGGAGCAGCCGAGGAACGGGCCGAACCGGCCGTGGCGGAGCGTCATGGGCGAGGAGCAGGTGGGGCAGGGCTGGGTCCAGTCGAAGTTGGGGTCGTAGTCGTCCCGGTTGAATTCGAGGGCTTCGATGGGGGCGGTGAAATCGCAGGTGGGGTAGTTGGAGCAGCCGTAGAAGTATTTGTTGCGGGACCAGATTTTCTGGAGCTTCTGGCCGCACTTGGGGCAGTCGATTTCGGTGAGAAGTTTGGGGACGGTGGCTTCTTTCTCGGCTTTGTCGACGAGAGGGATGAAGTCGCGCCAAAAGTCGCGGAGGAGTTCTTTCCAGTTTTTGTTGTGCTCGGCGACCTGCTCAAGCTGGTCTTCCATCTGGGCGGTGAAGGTGACGTCCATGATGGGGGCAAAGTTTTCCTCGAGCATGGCGCAGATGATTTTGCCGAGCTCGGTGGGTTTGAGAGCCTGGCTTTCTTTGACGGTGTAATCGCGGCTCTGGATCTTGTTCATGATGGCCGCGTAGGTGGAGGGGCGGCCGATGCCGAGGCGCTCGAGCTCTTTGACAAGCGAGGCTTCGGTGAAGCGGGGCGGCGGTTTGGTGAATGACTGCTCGGAGGTGAGGTCGAGGAGCGAGAGCGGGAGGTTGGGCTCGAGCGGGGGGAGGACTTTGGCGTTTTCGTCTTCTTCTTCGTGAGAGCCTTTGTCTCTGCGCTCTTCGTAGGCTGCGAGGTAGCCGTTGAACTTGATGACGGAGCCGGAGGCGCGGAGGGTCATCTCCTGGTCGGTTTCGATGTCGGCGGAGACGGTATCGTAGATGGCGGGATTCATTTGCGAGGCGATGAAACGGCGCCAGATGAGGAGGTAGAGTTTGTATTCGTCGATCGAGAGGTACTGGCGGATTTTTTCGGGATCGCGGGAGAGGCTGGTGGGGCGGATCGCTTCGTGGGCTTCCTGCGCGGATTTTTTGGAGGCGTAGACGCGGGGTTGGTCGGGGAGGTACTCGGGGCCGAAGTGGTTTTGGATGTATTTGCGGGCGGAGGTGATCGCTTCGGGGGCGATGTTGACCGAGTCGGTACGCATGTAGGTGATGAGACCCTCGGTCCCTTCGGGGCCGGTGTCGATCCCTTCATAGAGTCCTTGCGCGATGTTCATGGTGCGGGAGACGGAAAAGCCGTAGTGGCGGGAGGCTTCCTGCTGGAGCGTGGAGGTGATGAACGGGGGGACGGGGTTCCGCTTTTTCTCTTTCTTGTCGACGTTAGTGACGAGGTAGGAGGCTTTTTTGAGTTTTTTGACGATCTGGTCGGCGGTTTCCTGATTGGAGATGAGGAAGCATTCTTTATTGCCGGCTTTTTCTTTCTCGACGCGGAGGCCGTTTACGGTGTGGAGATGGGCGGAGAAGGGTCGCTCGCCTGTTTTGGATTCGAGAAGGGCTCCGATGCTCCAGTATTCGACGGGGACGAAGGCGTCGATGAGTTTTTCGCGGTCGACGACGAGTTTGAGTGCGACCGATTGAACGCGTCCGGCGGAGGTGCCGGTGCGTCCGCGCTTCACTTTGCGAGTGAGGATGGGGGAAATTTTGTAGCCGACGATCCGGTCGAGGAGGCGGCGCGCCTGCTGGGCATTGACGAGGTCGATGTCGATGTCGCGGGGGTTGTCGAGCGATTCCTGGACGGCGGCTTTCGTGATCGACTGGAAGGCGGTGCGCTTGATCTTGGTCGATTTCGGGAGGATGGAGGCGATGTGCCAGGCGATGGCTTCCCCTTCGCGGTCCGGATCGGGTGCGAGGTAGACGATGTCGGCCTTTTTGGCTGCGGCTTGCAGCTTGGCGATGACGTCTTTCTTGTCGGGCATGGTGACGTATTTCGGCTCGAAATCGTGTTCGACGTCGATGCCGAATTCGCGCTGGGGCAGATCGCGGATGTGGCCGACGGAAGATTCGAAAGAATAATTCGCCCCAAGGAATTTCTTGAGGGTCTTGATCTTCGCGGGAGACTCTACGATGACGAGGGCTTTGCCCATACCTATCTGTCCTTAAAATCTGACAGATGGTAGCGGATTTTGGTTCAAAGTGCAAATTTTTCGACGTTGTGAAGAAACTTGGAGTGGTGATAACACAGTCATTTTTTAGGAGAAAGGCATGAGAAAATATTTTGTTGCGATGGGATTTTGTGCGGGAAATTTAGCTTTAGCGAATCCGGCGGGGCCGGAGGTGCTGGCGGGGCGGGCGAGCTTCGAAGGGGATTTGCGCGTGGTGGCGGAAGACCGGACGGTGATTAGCTGGAAGAATTTTTCGATTGGGGAAGGGGAAAAGGTGGAGTTTGCGCTGCCGGGAAGGGAGTGCGCGGTGCTCAATCGGGTGAGGGAGGCGGAGCCGAGCCGGCTGATGGGGAGGCTGGAGTCGAACGGGCGGGTGATTTTGGTGAATCCAAATGGTGTGCTGGTGGGGAAGAGCGGTGTTGTGGATACGGGCTCTTTTGTGGCATCGAGCTTGGAGGTGCAGAGCCGGCTGTTCGTGGAGAAGGGTGAGCTTGCCTGCAGAGAGATTTCGTGGGGGATGGTGGTGAACGAGGGGCGGGTGAAGGGCGACGAGGTGCTCTTGATGGGCTTCGAGGTGCAGAACGGGGGGCGGATTGAGGGACGGGAGGTGGTGATGGCCGGGGCGAAAGAGGTGTGGGTGGAAGAGGGGTTTGTGGTGCGGGTCGAGGCGCGGGAAGGGTTGAGAGAGGCGATTGAGCGGGAGGGGAATGTGTATGCGGCGGCGTTTACCCATCCGGAGGATCTGGATTGGCCGGACATGGTGGGATTGGAGGGCGTGGAGGCGATGCGGATGCCGGGACCGTGCGCGGTGCAGAGAGGGGAAGTGTCGGGTGAGAGCGTCTGGATTTTGGGCCATTATGTCGATGTGAGGAAGGGATCGAGGATGGAGGGAGAAGAAGTGTGGGCCGAGGCGTCGCGGCTGGGAAGGTTTGAGGGAGCGGCGAAAGGTGAAAGAGTGGTTGTGTGGGGAGAAAATGGGTTGGTGTTTACGGGCGAGGCGGAAGGGCGGGATGCGGAGGTGTTCAGTCCGGGATATTTTGTAAATAAGGGTGTGGTGAGAGATAATCTGCGGCATGACTGATGAAGAATTGATCGATTGGGACCGAAAGGGAGTGATCCCGGGGCCGGGCGAGAGCGAAGAGGCTTTTGGGGAAAGGGCGCGGGAGACGAAGGCAAGGTTTGAGAAGGGCGAGTGGATTCCGAAGCCGCACTGGGATTGGGTGCGGCATCATTTGCGGGAGCTTTTTGATTTCGAGCCGGCGTATGTGCCGGTGTTTTATTCGAATCGGGGGCTTGCGGTTTGGGAAGGGGCCGCTGCGTGGATCGAGGGGCGGTTTTGCGAGGTGCAGCTGAGAGAGGGGTTGAGGAAGGGAAGCTATCTGGGGCTCTACCGGAGAGAGGAGATTTTGGGGCATGAGGCGGTTCATGCGGCGCGGTGCGCGTTCGAGGAGAAGAGCGAGGAATTCTTCGCGTACATGACGTCGGATCGGAAGTGGCGGAAGGTTTTGGGTCCGATTTTCGAGAGGCCGCGCGAGGCGTGGATGTTGATTGGAGCGTTGGGTGTAGGCGCGGTTTGGCCGGCGGGTTATTTGGCGGCAGGGTGTTTGGCGGGGATTGGATTTTTCAGGCTGGCGCGGATGCATCGGAGGCTTGCGAAGGCGGGGAAGAGGCTGGAAAAGGCGGGAGTGGAGAAGGTGCGGGCGGCGCTGTTTCGGATGACGGATGAAGAGATTGGGAAATTGGCGCGGGGGGCGGGCGTCGAAGAGGTTGCGGGGAGCTGTTTGAGATGGAGATTGATTCGTTTGCGCTATTTAAATAAGCTTTAGTTTTTTGGAGGTCGATATGGCGAAGAGAGTGGTTGTCGAGGGAGATGTAAGCCGCACGAAATGGTGCGAAGAATTGGAAGCGGGCAATATTCTCTTTTTCCCGAAAACGCCGTTTGATTTTCCGCAGGATCAGATCGACTTTTTGCTCCAGCAGCGGCAGGGCGGATCGAAGGCGCGGAAGAATATCGCGTACAAGCCGCAGGCGGACAAGATCACCAATCACGACGCGAGCGATCCGAAGTCGGCGGAGAGGCTGAAGGAGATTCTGCGGAATTATTCGCAGTCGGCGTCGGCGTTTCTGGGGAAGATTCTGGGGCCGTATGCGAAAGCGTGGAAATTGGATTATGCGAGTTTCCGGCCGTTTCAGGAAAAGGGAAGAAAGTTAAGGGTGCGGGCGCGGAACGATTTGCTTCATGTCGACGCATTCCCGACGAGGCCGCTTCATGGCGCGCGGATTTTGCGCTTTTTCACGAATATCAATCCGTCGGAAGGGCGCCACTGGATCACGGCGCAGCCGTTTGCTGAACTGGCGAAGATGTTTGGCGGCGAGGGGGGCGTGAAGTTCCCGGAGCGGGGCGGCTTGGAGATGAAGGCGAAAGAGTGGCTGAAGGCGATGGGACTGAAGGTGGCGCTCCGCTCGCCGTACGATACGTTTATGCTGAAGATGCACCACTTTCTGAAAGAGAATGAGGAGTTCCAGAAGAATTGTCCGAAGGACAGCTGGGTTTTCCCGCCTCATTCGTGCTGGGCGGTCTTCACCGACCAGGTTTCCCACGCGGCCCTGGCCGGGCAATACGCTTTGGAACAGACGTTCCTGGTGCCGGTGTCGGCGATGGTCCATCCCGAAAAAGCCCCTGTGCAGGTGCTGGAGAAGCTGGCGGGAAGGTCGATGGTCGAGGATAAATATATATACCGCTCGTGATTGAAGATCCGGTTTTGCCGGCGTCGAACAGCCGCAGGCTTTGAGATCCGCTTCCACCCCACCCCAACGATGATGCATCGTCGGGGGCCCCGGCGCTAAACTTTTTAAGTTTAGCTTCTTCAGCGCCGGCTTCGCCTGACTCAAATTCTGGGCGGCCTACGGCCCGGTTCGCATACGCTCACCTGCTTCCCTTTAAAAATGTCCCCCCCGGACATTTTTAATGTGTCCGCAGCCTTGGCATATTCCGATTCTTCAATCTCTCTCGGTATAAGCGGCCTATTCAAATAAATTTTTAAGTTTTATTTATAAAATCAAATTAGTTCTTGGGTATAATTTTGAGACTAATTTGGTTTTTAAATGGCTGCTATTGCAGGGACTCAAAATATTTTTATCTATAAGCCTAACCGGAAGAGGGAGGACTCTCCTCTTTCCCCTTCCGATTTGGAAGGGTTTGATCCAGCACGCTTGCCGAAGGAGCCTCTTTCGGCTCATTCCGATGGGAGTGAGGTAGAGGTCTGGGAAGCTGCGGGGGAGAGAAAGCCTCTTCATCCTGCGGTGGAGGAGCTCTATTTTCTCGATCTGGGTGAAATCGAAAAGAGAATCGACAGCCTGTCCCCTGAAATGAGGCGCGAAGCTTTGGATGCCGTCTCCTGTTTTGCATTGATCGGGAGATTTAGAAGAGAGCATATTTCGGAAGTGGCCCGAGTCTATAAAATCAGCCCGGAAGACTTTTTCGAAGAGCAGATGAAAATAGCCCGTTTCAATCGGGCGATCGGGGTTCGTCCGTCCGATTCGCTTTCCCTGAAACTGGAGATCTGGGCTCAAGAGAAAAACAAAGCGGAGGCGACGCTTGCATTGGTGGATGGCAAGAGGCTGATCATGGTCGATAGTCTGTATGGACGAACCCGAGTCGGCGATTATTGCATGTTCACTCCGATCAGGGGGCGCTACGATTGGATTGTTAAAAATTGGGTGCCGAAATTTCCGCCTGATCTGGTCGAGATGAATCCTAAATTCAGGGATCAGAACGGAGAAGAAGTTGAGTTGGACGACGGAGTTTCCTATGCGCTGCTCTATCCGAATCCAGACAATCCAGAGGAGCTTTGGCAGCTG
>CAYPZU010000048.1:0-17246 GCA_964415395.1 uncultured bacterium | reverse complement strand
GGGGACGAGCGGGACGATGGCCGCCATATACACTGCCATCTTTCGGGGAGACTTCAGAATCTCCCACACGTCTTTTCTCAAATAAATCACGAGGGCGAGGAGAGTGCCTGCGTGGCAGAGCAAATCGAAAAAGATCAGGTGTTCGCCATCGGGGACGCCGAGGAACCATTTGGCGATTTTTAAGTGGGCTGAGGAGCTGACGGGGAAAAATTCGGTGAGGCCCTGGACAATCCCTAGAATCAACGCTTCAAAAATACTCATAAAGCGACCCTTATTCATTCAGGGGAAAAAATGGGCGATCGACGGGGCTTCCCTCTCGGCGAGACGCTGCGCATCTCGTCCTCCGGGACGGCGATTCGGCCGGCCTTGCTTGCGCAAGGCAGCGTCCTCATTTCTCGCCACCGACGGAAGCAAAACTGTTTGCTTCCTTCTCTCTGCCCATTTAACAATGGGCGATCGACGGGGCTCGAACCCGCGACATTTGGATCCACAATCCAACGCTCTAACCAGCTGAGCTACGATCGCCGTGAAAGTCCTGAAATTTTAGCGGATGGGAGGCTATTCGTCAAATTTTCCCGCGTTTTTAAAAAATATTCCTCAATCTAGGCAAGATGAGACCGTTTTGGTAGGCGACCCTCAGGATAGAAGGGGCCGCCGGGCGCAAACGGAGTTTGCAGCTGCGCCAGCCTCAATTCTTGAGGCTGTGCCCGGCGGTCCCCTATTTTTATCCTATCCATCCTGCCGGTTCGCAGAGCGAACCGATAATCCTGTCCATCCTGTAATTTATTTTTTTTAATCTTTTCTCCATCCGGGATCGGAATTTTTCAAAACGAACGAGAGGCAGAACAGAGCGAAAAGGTAAAAGGGGAGGGGCCAGGCGGGAAGGGAGGAGAGCGTGAGCGAGTAGTCGAGGGCGATAGGGGGGTAGGAGGCTAGTTCGAGGAGCTGGGAGGTGTAGAAGTCGGTGATCGGAAAGAGGAGCGGGCAGAGGAGCGAAAGGAGGAGGAGAAAGAGAGCTCCGCCCACAAGAAAGGGGAAGAAGAGGTTGTAGAGGAGGCTTAACAGGGGGAACCGGTGGAAGTGGAAGAGGAGGAGGGGGAAGATCGCCAAATTGACGGCGAAGCCGATCGCGAAAGACTGCCTGAGGAAGGAGCAGAGGAGCGAGGCGTGCCGCGCGGGAAGAGACAGCGATTTGTACTCTGCGGGCTTTCGTTTCGGAAGAAGGCGGCGGAGGGCCCGCTCAAAGGGCGGAAAAAAGAGGAGAATTCCGAAGCAGCAGAGGTAGCTGAGCTGGAAGCCGAGATGGGCGGCGGCGAGAGGGTCGATGAGCATTTCGACCAGGAGGGCGATTCCCAGGAGGTTCAATCCGGTTGTATGGCGGCCGATGAGTTTGCCGATGAGATAAAGTTCCGCTGTGAGCCAGCTCCTTTGGACGGCCGGCATCGACCCGACAAAGAGGAAATAGAGGTGGATCGCGACGAGAAGCACGCCGTATTTCCACCGGTTTGGGAGGAGAAAATTCAGAAAGAAAGTGCAGAAGCCGATCAAAATGGCGAAGTGGAATCCCGAAATGGCGAGGATATGCTGCAGGCCGAGTCTGCCGAAATCGAATTTCAGAGAGCGGTCCTCGACGTCGCCTGTGATGAGGGACCCGAGAAAAGCGGCGGTGCGGGGGGAGGGGAGTTTTTTTTCCAAATAGACGCGGAGTTTTTCTTTCATCCGGAAACGGAACTCGGCGAGGCTGAAGCTATTTTCGACAGGAGTCCATGTTTTTGCCTTGAAGGCGTAGTTGGCGGCGTCGCGCTGGCTCAGTCTTCCCGTTACGATCGCATCGCGGTCGGCCCGCGGCCGCTCGAATCCAATAGAGGAGATCGCGCAGGGGGCGCTTCCCTCTTTGAGATGGATCGTTCCTTTGTAGAGGAACCCTTTATGGAAGGGGGATGCGTAGGGCTGCAGCGAAGAAAGGGAAAAATAGGCGGTTGTATCTCCTGACGGAAGGGGCGGCGGCTGAATGGCGGAGCCGTAAAGCATCCCGCCGATCACGAGAGCTAGAGCGGGTCCCTTTTTCAGAAAGAGGAGGTAGACGCTCCAGAGGAGAGGAAAGATCCAGTTCCAGGGCGGTTCCCAAAAGAGGGCGCCGCTTGAGCCGATGAGAAGGCTCAGGCCGAAGAGAAGCGCGGGATTTTCTTCCCAGAATTGCGAATGCAAAGATCCTCCGTGAGGAGGAGGATCTTATCATGGGTTTATCTTTTGGGGATCGCTTTTCCAACGCCGAGGAGGCCGAGCCCGAGTCCGACGCCCGCTGCGGTTTCAGCCACTGTGTGGCAGGCGTGCATGGTGTTATGGACGAGGACTGCATCGGTCGAAGCGTAAAGCGCTCCGAAAACTCCAGCTGCTGCCTGGGCGAGTTTTCCTCCGGCATCGGCCGCTTGGGCAAGACTGAGAGAGAGGAATTGGGCGAGAAGGGTTTTGAGCATCATGTGGCCCGAGGCGTCGAAAGTGCCGAAGAGGCGTGAGGAGACGGTGTTGCAGAGCATTCCCGTGCCGATCAGTGCGAGAGAAACGAGCTGGGCGCGGGTCAGGTTGCGGCCGGCGGCTTCTTTCAGTTTGGCGAGGATGCCGTTGGGATTGCCGGAGCGGACGGCGTCGGCGATGATTTTCGCTGCGAGAGGAATCAGCGGAGTGAGGAGGGCGAAATGCTTGATCTCAAGCTGCTTTAGCGCATTGATCCCTCTGAGGAAAGGGGCGTTGGCGAACGCTTTGCGGCAAAGCTCTTTGCTTTTCTCGCCGAATGAGCTGAGAAGGCCTGTGTCAGAGAGGCGGCTGGCAACTCCGCTCGCCATCCCCGCGGCAAGGCCGGCGAAGGGGATGTATTCGATCAGGCGGCTTTTGGGCGCAGCGGGAGGGAAAGAGGCTCTGGCTTCAGAGGCTTTTGATTTGAAGGCGGCGTAGGCCTGTTCGATTTTTTCATGGATGGCGACTTGGGCGAGATCGGTTTCGGCTGGGTCGAAATCGGCTGCTGTTTTCGTTCCTTTTAGAATCTCGGAGTAGTGTTTAGTGTACCAGCGGACGAACAGGATCCGCTTCTCGACGCTTGTTTCGAGCTTGCCGAGTTTCGCCGCTCGATCGGCAGCGCTTCCGCTCAGATGGTCGATTTTCTGGGCTCTATTGGAAATAAATAATTTAATATCAATTGAATTTGTCATAATTATCTTTCTATTAATTTTGACAAATTATAACAGAATATTAATAAAAATGAAATTTAAACTATTATTTACTGTGAGGCATCTCTTCGTCGATCGAGCGGTTGATCAGGCGGGCCCCCCGCTGGCTCGAAAAATAGGAAAAAAGCCACTGGGTTAAAACGACGAGGCGGTTGCGGAACCCGATGAGATAGAGGACGTGGACGAAGCACCAGGCGATCCAGGCGATGAAGCCGCTGAACTGGATCTTCCCGAAGGTGCCGATCGCTTTCGTCTTCCCGACCGTGGCCATAGTCCCTTTGTCGAAGTAAACGAAGGGGGGACGGTCGTTTTTCGGGAGCTGCTTCCGGATGATCTGGGCGATGTAGCGCCCCTGCTGTACGGCGACGGGAGCGAGGCCGGGGAGGGGCTTCCCTTTCTTGTCCATGGCGCAGGCTGCGTCTCCGATGACGAAAATTTCCGGGTGTTCCGGGATAGAGAGGTCTGCGTCGACCACAGCCCGTCCCTGCCGGTCGAGAGGAATGCCAAGCGATTTGAGAACCGGCGAGGCCTGGTTCCCTGCGGCCCAGAGGATGTTCTCGGCGGGAATGAACACGTCTTCCGCTGTGACGCCTTCTTTCGTGATGCTCGTCACCCGTTTCCCCGTGATCACTTTGACGCCGAAATGTTCGAGGTAGCCCTGCGCTTTCTGCGAGAGGGGTTCGGGGTAGACCGGGAGAATATGGGGCGAGCCTTCGACGAGATAGATCTTCGTTTTGGTCGGATCGATCCGGCGGAAGTTCTTGAACATCGTCTCGTAGGCGATTTCGGCGATCGCGCCAGCCATCTCGACGCCGGTCGGGCCGCCGCCGATGATGACGAAGTTGAGGTATTTTTTCGCCTCGGAAATGCTGTCGCACCGCTCCGCTTTCTCAAAGGACATCAGGATTCTTTCCCGCAGTTTGAGCGCGTCGGAGAGAGTTTTCAGTCCAGGGGCGAACGGCTCCCAGGCGTCGTTACCAAAATAGGAGTGGCGGGCGCCGAGGCCGATGATCAGATATTCGTAGCCGATTCGGTCCCCGTTGCGGAGAACGACCTGCTTGTTATCTTTGTCGACGGAGACGACTTCTCCCATTAATACGGTAACGTTTTCATAGGGGCTTAAGATTTCGCGGATCGGGACGGCGATGTCGGCGGGGGAGAGGGCGGCTGTAGCGACCTGGTAGAGGAGCGGCTGGAAGAGGTGGTGGTTGGTTTTGTCGATGAGCCAAACGTCGTTTTTCGAATTGCCTAAGCCTTTTGCGGCGTTCAGCCCGGCGAATCCGCCGCCCAAGATCACCACTTTCGTTTGCGCCATGAAACCCCCGATTCAGCTTCAAGATATCCTATCGGGGTTTTTGGGGGGAAAGAATTTTTAATATGCGGGTTGCGGTTTATTTGAAAAATTGCGTTTAAAATTATTTGCTCTTTATGACAGATTGGATTGTCAGGAAGCCTATGAATTCTCTTGTCCGAAATTTTTACAAATCAGGGGACGACTCCGATTTCAGGGAGATCATTTTCTTAAGCGAGAGAGCGGACCTCGATTGGAGCGAACTCTCGAACGACGCTCCCCGTTTGCCGCGCGGTTGGTTTGAATTGAGCCGCGTCTCTCCTGAGGACCGGATCGAATTCACCCGCGATTTCTGGCTCGACAGACTCCCTTTTCTCCCGCAGGCGCACGCCGCATTCGCCGAATTTTTCGAACAGCTTGACGATGTCGCTGTCGTTCTTTCAAAGAAGGACGAAGAGGAGCCTTTCGAGGCCGAATTGGTCTACAGCCTTGCAGACGGAAGCTGTTTCTTCCGCGGGAAGCCGCCCTGCGTCGATGAAGATCTGGCGGAGCTGAAAAACGAGATCGGCGTCCCTCTTCCAAGAGACTATCTGGCGTTTTTAAAGATCCACAATGGGTTTGGGAAGATCTCTGAAATGGGTCTTCTGGAGGCGGAGGAGATCGGCGGAGCGAAGCGGCGGGTGATGGAAATGGTCCTGATGGCCCGCGAGCCGGTGAAAGTGCGGGGAACTGCGGTCGACCCGGGCGCCCTGATCCCGTTTTACGAGGCTCTCGGCCTCTCTTCATTCCAATGTTTTTATTCCGATTGGTATCCCGGAAGCGAAATGGGCAATGTATATTTATCCGGAATTGATTATACAATATCAGATCCCTGTATTGGGGGGGATGGGCCGAGCTTCGCCGCTTTTTCAGATTGGCTCGTTTATTACCTCCAGGGGATGACACTGTCTCCGTGATGCGGAAAGAGATATGTATTTAGTCCAGCATTTGTTCGAACAGCACGGGAAATATCTGGGGCTCGATCTCCTTGCGGGGAGCCTCGGCCTCTCCCGCCGCATCAATAAAGCGGAAGTTCATCGTCCGGGACTGAGCCTGACCGGCTACATGAAGGGGTTTGTCTCCGCGCGCCTGCTCGTGATCGGCAAGCAGGAAATCGAATATCTCAAAGAACTCGACTCGAAAACCAGGAGCCTGCGTCTTCAGGCGATCCTCACGCCCTCTACCCCCGCCGTCATTGTGGCTCGCGGCTTCAAGCCTCCGAAAGAGATGGCTTCCCTTTGCGAAAAAATGAAGATCCCCCTTTTCCGGGCTTCCTCTACGGCGACGAATCTTTTAAGCCGGATCACGTTCCTCCTGCTGGAGGAATTCTGCCCCAGCGTGACGCTCCACGGAACGCTCGTCGAGGTATTCGGAGTCGGCGTCCTGATCCAGGGAGAGTCCTCGGTCGGGAAAAGCGAAGCGGCTCTTGGCCTGATCGAGAGAGGCCACCGCCTCATCTCCGACGACGTCGTGCGCGTGAAGAAAAAAGAGGGCTCCTATCTTGTCGGATCGGGGCCTGAGCTTACGCGGCACTTGATGGAGATTCGGGGAATCGGCATCATCAACGTAGCTCACCTGTACGGCGCCGTTTGCGTGCGCCCCGATAAAGGGATCGATATCGTTGTGAAATTGGAAGAATGGGACGATCAGCATTTCTACGACCGCGTGGGTCTCGATGAAAAATTCATCGACATCCTCGGCGTCAGCGTTCCCTACCACGTCCTCCCCGTAAAACCGGGCCGCGACGTCGTTCTTCTTTTAGAGACAATCGCTCTGAACCACCGCTTAAAAGACATGGGATATAATTCGGCGAAAGAATTTAATGCGAAACTGCTCGAAGCGATCGCCCGCAGGCAGAAAAAGAGGGTTCCCCGTGAAAATCGTCCGTAAACTGAAAGTGAAAAACTCCCTTGGCCTCCACACTCGTCCAGCCGCTGCGATCGTTAAATTGCTCCAGCCCCGGAAATCGTCTGTATTTTTCACTTACAAAAGTGAAACGATCAACGCGCGCAGCATCATGAGCATTCTGATGCTTGCTGCGAAGAAAAATGCGCTGCTCGTCGTGACGATCGAAGGGGACGATGCGGAGGAAACAATGAACCATCTTACCGCCGCGTTCGATATGGAGTTTGGAGAAAAGTAATGTCGGAACAGGAAGAAGAAGTCATCTTGCGAGGGCTTCCGATCAGCAAAGGAATCGGGATCGGGTTCCCAATTTTCTTTGCCGCCGCCGACGATGAAATTCCCGAAATTTCCATTCCCAACAAGGAGATCGATCAGGAGATCGACCGCTACCGGCGCGCTCTCGATTTGAGCCGAAGAGACGTCGAGAACCTCCAGAAGCTATCGCTCCACGACGGGCCTCCCGAAATCGTTTCGATCCTGGGAACTCACCTTGAGATGATGCAGGATCCGCTCATGACCAGCGTCATCGAAGAGAGGATTCGGGAAAACCAGCAGAACACCGAATCGATCTTCCGCCACCTGATCGAAGAGTATAAGCGGAGATTCAGTTCTCTGAAGGACGCCTACTTCCAGGAGCGGGTGCGCGACATCATCGACGTCTCGCGGCGCATCCTGGGCCATCTCCGCCCTCTGGAGCGGATCCGGATGGCCGAGATGCCCCATAATTCCGTCATCCTGACCCATGAACTCGTTCCGTCCGAAACGGTTGAAGCGAACGCTTCTCTCGTCAGCGCTTTTGTAACGGCCGCAGGCGGGATCACCTCCCACGCGGCGATCATCGCCCGCGCCAAAGGCATCCCTTATGTGGCCAACGTCGATCTGAAGCTCCTCAAAAAGACCCAGCTCCATTCGATGATCGTCGACGGCTCGCAGGGGATCGTGATTCTCAACCCGACCCGCCAGACGCTGAAGAAATACCAGGAGCTCAAGCGCGGCTACCTCGAAAGCTATAAAATGCTCAAAAGCGCCGCCCACCTCAAAGGGGAGACGATCGACGGCTACGAGGTCCGCATCTTCGCCAACCTGGAAAACCCCAAAGAGATCGACACCCTGATCAAGAACGGCGCATCGGGCATCGGCCTTTTCCGCTCCGAATACCTCTTCCTCTCCAGAAAAGAATTCCCTTCTGAGGAAGAGCAGTTCGAGATCTATAAAAGGATGGCGAAAGCCCTGAAAGGACGCCCCCTCGTGGTCCGCGTCTTCGACGTCGGCGGGGATAAAAAGATCAATCTCCTCCCTGAAAACCGGGACGCGAAATATTTCAACGACATCGGCATCGAGATGAATCCTGCCCTCGGCTGCCGCGCGATCCGCTTTTTGCTCCGCTATCCTGAACTTTTCGATAACCAGCTTCGCGCCATTCTGCGAGCCAGCGCATTCGGCGAGATCCATATTCTGATTCCAATGGTTTCCGATATCAGCGAACTGAGGCAGGTGCGCGAGAGAGTCGCTCAAATCAGGGAAGAGTTGCGGAAGAAAAAAGTCAGGGTGGCCAAAGAGATCCCCATTGGCTGCATGATTGAGGTTCCTTCAAGCGCCATTATGTGCGACGCGCTTGCGCTCGAAGCTGATTTTCTCTCGATCGGAACCAACGATCTCGTTCAATACGTCATGGCTGCCGACCGGAGCAATCCGGCGACTTCCGACCTCTATTTCACCATCCATCCGAGCATCCTCCGGCTCATCCGGATGGTCGTCGCTTCGGCAAACTCGGCCCGCAAGCCGGTGATCCTCTGCGGCGAAACGGCAGCCGACCCGTCGATGATCCCTCTCCTCATCGGTCTCGGCATCCGCGAATTCTCTGTTGCGGCGCGCCACATCCCTCTCGTCAAACACACCATCCGCAAATGGCGCATTCTCGAAGCCTGCCGCATAGCGGAAGGCGCGCTTGAACACGCCTCCGCTCAGGAACTCAAGCAATACCTCGCTGCCGAAACCGCCCGCTAAGAAGCAAATTAACAGGATCGGCGGTAAGTTTTTTTTATCCTGCCCGGGGTCCCCGAAAATGCATCATTTTTGGGGTGGGAATATCATTAGGCTCGCAGCGCGAGCCGTCATCTTGTCCATCCTGTTAAATTCTTACAGAGCAAGTGCATCGCTGGAAGAAGGAACAGGATAATCCCGTTCCGGGATTTCAGGATCAGGCATGATAAGCAGGATGGATTTTATTCTGACTGCGAGGAAACTGGATCCGCCGGGCGCAAACGGAGTTTGCGGCTGCGCTTTTAGCGCAGCCAGCGTCAGTTTCAGAGGCTGTGCCCGGCGGCGAGTATATTTTTTATCCTGCCCGGGGTCCCCGAAAATGCATCATTTTTGGGGTGGGAATATCATGAGGCTCGCAACGCGAGCCGTCATCCTGTTCATCCTGTTAAGTTCTTACAGAGCAAGCGCGATAATCCCGTTCCGGGATTTCAGGATCAGGCAGGATAAAAACTGCGTCGGAGACGCAGTTAAAAGGTGAAGCAGGCGGGGAAAGCGTTCACCAATTTTCGCTGGAGTTCGGAATCGTCCTCTAAATCTTCATGGATCGCTACAATCCGCTCTTTAAGATCGGAAGGAGGGTATTTCATGAGGATGATTTTAAAGACGTCGAAGGAGGCATCGGTTGGATCTTCAAACAGCATGTCCGCTGCCAAATTTGCAATCGTGTCAGGATACGTATCGATGACAGCCGGGCTGAATCGCGGCAGGGACGGCAGCAGCAGGAAGAATCTCTTTTCAATCGCCCTGCTAAGCAGCGGATAAACCACCTCGTCGAGATTTTTCAGCGGGGATGGTTCGAGATTGAGCGCCTCGAACCCTTTGCCGTACCGTTCGATTTCTTTTTTTTTGATCGCCAGAGTCATTTTGACCCGATCCAAATCTTCATCCGTCCATCCAAAAGCGTCGAGGATGCTCCTGATCTCCGGATAGTCTAAATTTTTCAGCGCCCGTTGAAAATCGGAAACCGGAAAGTACGAACGGGAAGAAAAGTGGTGCGGAGCTTCAGCCGCGCGCTGCGGACTGAGCTGCCTTCGGGCAGCCTGCTGGACAGCCGGGTCGTTGGATTTAAAGTCTTCATCCTGTGCGGGACGGAATGCTGCAGCAGATGAATGGTCGGCGGGCCGAAGCGGGGAAGCCATAAAGAACCTCTCTCTTAAATTCTTGGGGCCAAGAGTCTAAGAGAAAGGGGGGATTTAGAACCAGGGCATTTTCCCAGGCATCTGAGCGGAGCCTTGCGAGGCGAGCTTCGCCGCCGCGTCTTCATACGCGCCGAGGATCAAATCCTGCAGCCCTTCGATGTCGTTTGGATTGACGCACTCGGGTTTGATGGCGATTTTCTTCATCTCTTTTTCGCCGTTCAGAGTCACCGTTACAAGGCCGTTTCCTGCAGATCCTTCGACCAGGGTGTCCTGTAGCTTTTCTTTCATCTGGCTGAACTGCTCCTGCATCATCCGGGCCTGTTTCTTCATCTTGGAAAATCCGCTTCCCATGAGTTTTCTCCTAATTGATTTTAAATGTTCCTTCCAGCTCGACTGCCGCAAACCGCATCAGGGTATCGTAATGGCTCGGGTGTTTTCCTGAAGGAGCGGCCTCTTTCGGCGGCATCGCAATAGGTTTGGGGGCAGCCTCTTTGGCTGGGGGCGTGTAAGGGTTGAACGGAACCGGCTTCAGCTCCTGTTCGATTTTCGGCGGTTCAAGCCAGTCGGCCTGCACCGGTTTCGGCTCGTCGGCAACAGGCGCGCTCTTCGGAGCTTCAGCTTTTATGGGTTCCGCAACAGGCGTTGGTTTAACTGGTTCCAGTTTGGCTGGTTCCGGAATAGGCGCGGGTTTGGGAGCTTCAGCTTTTACGGGTTCCGCAACAGGCGTTGGTTTGGGGGCCTCGAGTTTCGGGGGAGCCGGTTCAGGTATTGGAGCGGGCTTGGGGGCCTCGAGTTTCGGGGGAGCCGGTTCAGGCATTGGAGCGGGCTTGGGGGCCTCGAGTTTTGGAGGAGCCGGTTCAGGTGTTGGAGCGGGTTTGGGGGCCTCGAGTTTTGGGAGAGCCGGTTCGGGTTTAGGCGGCTCTTGCGGCGCTTCCTGTTTTGGAGCGGGATCGGGGAGCCCTTTTTCCAGCTCGCTGAGGCGGCGCACGAGCACTTCGAGGGGGATTTTGTTTTTAGTCCGGAGGATCTGGAGCAGGATCGATTCGAGAGCGATCCTCTGGAAGGCGCTGTTTTGGAAGGAGGCTTCGGACTGGATGAGAAGTTCCAGGATGTTCAGCGCTTGCGGCTGGGTGTAGAGCCTGGCCGAGGCGGCGTAGCGGGAGTCTGAAGACCCGACGGTTTTGCAGACGGCGAGCGTCCGGTAGTGCTCGATGAGCTGCTCGAGGAAATGGGCGAGGTCTTTGCCGGCCTGGAAGAGCTGATCGACCAGCTCGAAGGCGAACGGGAGGCGCGACTCGGAAAAGGCGGCGTCGAGAGCGAAAAAATGCTCTTGGGGCACAAGGCCGAGAGATTGGCGGACGGCGGCAGAGGTGACGGAGCCTTCGGCAAAGCAGAGGATCTGGTCGAAGAGCGATTCGGCGTCGCGCAGGCTCCCTTCGGCAAAGGCGGCGATCAGATGGAGCGCGTCGGGCTCTACTTCGCGCTTCAGGTCCTCGCCGATCTGCTGGAGCTTCGAGACGATGAGGGAGGGGAGGATCCGGCCGAGGTCGAACCGCTGGCAGCGGCTGACGATCGTCGGAAGGACTTTATTCGACTCGGTCGTGGCGAAGAAGAATTTTGCTTTTTCGGGGGGCTCCTCGAGGGTCTTCAGGAGGGCGTTGAACGCCTCCTTGGTGAGCATGTGCACTTCGTCGATGATGTAGATCTTATATCTGCCGTGGCTCGGGGCATACCCGACTGTTTCATTGATCTGCCGGATGTCGTCGATCCCGCGGTTCGAGGCGCCGTCGATCTCGATCACGTCGAGCGACTGGCCCGATGCGATCTCGAGGCACGAAGGACATTGGCTGCACGGCTCGAAATCGGGCTGCAGGTTCTGGCAGTTCAGCGCTTTGGCGAAGAGGCGGGCGAGCGTCGTCTTTCCGACTCCGCGCGAGCCGCAGAAGAGGTAGGCATGGGCCGCCTTGTCGAACCGGAGCGCGTTTTTGAGGGTCGTGACGGCCGCTTCCTGCCCTACGACATCGCGGAACGATTGGGGACGGTATTTGCGGGCGAGTACCTGGTATTTCATGCCTCTGGACCTGCTTTTGGGTGCGCGAGACTCCACTATACCTCTAATGAAATTTTACCGTCCAATCCTTACCGCTGCCGGGAGAGAGGGTGAATAATTCGGCGATTTGCTATCTTGAAAGAATGAATCAGAATCGGGAACGAATCCGGGAAGGATGGCAGGAGTGGCTTGCCTCCAACAACCGGGGTTGGCGGCTCGTCGTAGGCTTCGTCTGCGTGATCTGCCTGGCCTTGTTTCTGCACTTCCGCGAAGTGCGGCTGGAAGTCCTTGAGCTCAATACGACCGCGGGCAGATACATCGTCGCCCAGACCGACTTCGAATTCCCCGACTATGAAACGACGATCGTCCTCAAGCAGCAGGCGATGCAGGACATCGGCAAAATCTATCAGATCGACGACAAGCAGATCCGCGAAGCCCGCTACCAGCTGGAAGATTCCCTCATCCACAACAAAGACTGGCGCGAAGCCGCCCCGTCGAGCACCTTCGAAGAGATGTACAAGGCGGCCGACGAACTTGAAACGCTCATTCTCGAGGCCCGTTTCACAGATCCCCGCACCATTCAGAAAATCCGGGAGCTGAACCTCCCCGACGCCTCCTATTTCGAGTATATCCCCGACGACCCCGAAGCCGACGTCTCCCTGCCCGACGATTTTTGGAGTCGGATCGCCGAGACGATCTCCCAAAGCGACGCTTTCCACAGGGAAACGGTCTCCTACGTCGTCAATGCGTTCCAGGCCCGCCGCTGGAACCTCTCTGAAGACATCGCCCTCGAACACTCGCTCCGCGCCCAGGTGAGCCGCACCGTCCCTGAGAAAATGACCAAAGTCCAGGCCGGGATGCGGATCATCGACCAGGGAGAGCGGATCACGTCGCGCCACCTCACGATGATGCAGGCGATGAAGCAGGCGATCTCTGAAAACCGGCGCCTCTGGGATCCTCTCACCCTTATCGCAAGCCTCCTCCTCTCGCTTATTTTCGTCTCGATCAGCGCGCTCTATTTCCGGATCAGCCAGCCCTCCTTCATCCGCTCCCTGCAGCAGATCTCCCTTTTTGTCTGCATCGTGATCCTGACGCTCCTCTTCGCCAAACTCACCGAATACATCCTGCTCAAGAGCACCTCGAGCGTCATCGAGGCGGTCCGCTACCCGATCGTCGCCCCGTTCGCGACGCTCCTCATCTGCGTCCTCCTCTCGCCCCGCACCGCCCTTTTCGCCGCCACGTTCCTCTCGATCATCCTCTCTGTCAGCCTGGCCGTCGACCACAGCCGCTTCCTCATTTTGAACCTCGTCACTTCGATCGTCGTCATCATCAGCACAAGAGGCCTCCGCAAACGAAAAGAGGTGTTCGGCGTCTGCGTCAAATCGTGGCTCAGCTCCATCCCGGTCCTCTATGCATTCGCCCTCAGCGAGAACCACCTCGTCAGCTATTCCCTCATCAACGACATCGCCTCCTCTTTCGTCTTTCTCATCGCCACCGCGATTCTTGTCGTCGGCATCCTGCCTGCGCTGGAAACCCTCTTCGGCGTCCTGACCGACATGACGCTCATGGAGTACATGGACCCGAGCAACGAGCTCTTAAGCCGCTTTGCGATGGAAGTGCCCGGCACGTACCAGCACAGCCTCGTCCTCGGCAACCTCGCCGAAACATGCGCCCAGGCGATCGGAGCCAACGGCCTCTTCTGCCGGGCGGCGACGCTCTACCATGACATCGGCAAGATCAACAACCCGCAGTTTTATACCGAAAATCAGGGAGGCGCGGTCAATATCCACCAGCTCCTCACGCCCGTCGAATCGGCTCAGGTGATCATCTCCCATGTGACCGACGGCGAGGCGATCGCCCGAAAATTCCATCTGCCCCAGTCGTTCATCGACATCATCCGCGAACACCACGGCACGACGCTTGTCTACTATTTCTACCGGAAGCAGCTCGAACTCAAAGGCGGCAGGGTAGACGAAGTAGACGAAAAGCAGTTCCGCTATCCGGGCCCCAAGCCGAAAACCAAAGAGTCGGGCATCGTGATGATCTGCGATAGCGTGGAGGCCGCTTCCCGCTCGATGGAAGAGATCAACGAGCAGACCCTCAACGAGCTCATCGACCGGGTCGTTTCCGAAAAAGCGGAAGATAAACAGTTCGACGAGTGCCAGCTCACTTTCGAAGAACTCGGCAAAGTCAAAAAGACCCTCGTCAAAACGCTCCTTCTCACTCACCACGTCCGGATCAAATACCCGAAAAAGGAAAAACCTCCCCATGCTTGCTAAAGCGACATTCGCTGCAGGCTGCTTTTGGGGCGTCGAGGCGAAGTTCCGCAAACTTCCCGGCGTCATCGAAACTCAGGTCGGCTACACGGGCGGCCATCTCAAGAACGCCACCTACAGCCAGGTTTGCTCTGGCTCGACAGGCCATGCCGAAGCGGTTGAAATCACGTTTGACCCCAAACTCATCTCCTACGAACAGCTCCTCGATTTCTTTTTCCGGATGCACGACCCCGCATCTCTCAACTGCCAGGGCCCCGACGTCGGCGAGCAGTACCGCTCGGCGATCTTCACCCACACTCCTGAGCAGCTTCAAACTGCGCTTAAAGCGAAAGCCGCTCTCGAAAAATCGGGAAAAAAGATCGCCACCGAGATTGCCCCCGCCGGTCCCTTCTACCGCGCTGAAGAGTACCACCAGCGCTACCACGAGAAGCACGGCGGCTCCTGTAATATTTAAGAGGGTGTCTAATGCTTATTGCAGCATTTCTCTGGGGACTGGCTGAAGCCACCCTCTTTTTTATCGTGCCGGACGTTTTATTCACCTATCTCGTCCTCTTTGACGCGCATTTAGCGCTGCAAAGCTGTCTGTATGCGCTTGCGGGAGCTCTTCTCGGAGGCGCCGGGATGTATCTTTGGGGGAGGAAAAATTCCGCATCGGCGGAGCAAGTCGTAGAAGCGCTTCCGGGGATTTCAAAAAAGCTCATGGAACGGGAAAAGAACGCTCTCAAGCGGAAGGGGCTGTCAGCTATTTTGCTTGGCCCGCTCAAGGGCGTTCCCTATAAAATCTACGCGATCTCAGCGCCAAAGGCCGGCGTCTCTTTTTTCCGGTTCCTTCTGATCTCGGTTCCAGCCAGGCTGATCCGGTTTATTCTAGCTACTCTTGGAGCTGATCTCGCCTTCCACCGGATTCTGCCCGAGTGGAACCTTACAGTCCAACTCAGCATTCTCTCTGGTTTTTGGCTGATCTTTTATATCTGGTATTTCGTGCAGATGCGGAATCTCTCGAGATAGGTTCGCAAACGTCTCGGAGATCGTATGGAGAAATGTCTCCCGGTCATTGCAAGCCGGCAACGGCAGTCCTATGGCTGCATCGACGACAAAAGGAACTAAAATGGGGTCTCCCTTGGGGAGGGCTTTGCCGAGACCGTGGAGGAAGACCGGGATGATGGGCACGTCCGGGAGTCGTTTCGCCAGATGGGCGATGCCCCCTTTCATCGAAGAGAGTTTTTCCGCCTCGCCCCGGCTTCCTTCCGGAAAGAAAATGATGATTTCCCCGCGGCCCAGCGCCTGTTCCACCAATTTGAAGGGATCTTCCCGGCAAACTTTCCGTTTGAAAGGAATGATCCCGATGATTTTTGTAGAGAACCAGGCGAGAAATCGATTGGAGAGAAAATAGTCTTGGGCTGCGACCGGGTGGATTTTAGCGAGGCAGCTTAGCGGGAAAAGGGACATCAGAACAACCGCATCGAGGTGGCTGTTGTGATTCGCAATCACAATCGCCGGCCCCTTTGCCGGGAGCCGCTTAAAGTTCCGGATGTTCATCCCCAGAAGAAACGCGGCCAGGGGGCGGATGACAAGCAGGAAAAATAGGGTCCGCAGCATCATCCCCTCATCATCCAGAAGTAGTTGAAAAAATGGAAAAAGAGAGGCGTCGTGAAGGTGAGGCTGTCGATCCGGTCGATGATCCCTCCGTGCCCGGGGAGCATCATGCTTGTGTCTTTGATTTTCAAATCCCGCTTCATCGCAGAAAAAGTCACATCGCCCAGAAATCCGGCCGTTCCGATCAGAAGTCCGGACAGCGTTGCCAAGTTTAAGGAAAGCGGAGTCATGAGAGGGCCGGCCAAGGCTCCGAAAACCGTTGAAAAGCACACTCCTCCGAGGAAGCCTGCCCACGTTTTCCCCGGGGAGATTTTGGGCAGGATTTTTTTCCCGCCGAAGAGTTTGCCCGAGATGAACTGAGCGATATCGTTCGCCTGGGTCAATGTGATCAAGTACAAAATCGTCGAGATCCTCTCCCCGAGAGGAAAATCGCGCGCCGTCGGCAGAAAGAACATCGTTCCATGGGCGATGCAGAAAACGAGGGTCATGAGTCCCCAGTGGAAATAGGAAAGCGACCGGAGAAAATGGACAGTGTCTCCGGAAAGGATCAACCGGATCGGAAGAAATAAAAAAACGTAGATCGGGACGAAGATCAGAGAGAGGACGTAGTGCCCTTGCGCGATCAGAAGATATTGGATGGGGATGGAGAGATAGGCCCAGAATAAAGTCCTTCGATCGGTCGGCCGGGTAGGGACGATGGAGATATATTCTTTAAAAGCGAGAAAGCTGACGATGCCGAAAAACCATAGCATTCCCGTTTTGCCGAAAAAAACGGCGGCGCTCAAGATCAGAAGGATGGTTCCCCAAGTGCGGATCCTCTGCCTCGATTCCGCAAATAGAGCCGCATCCATCCTGGCGCGGAATCGGTTGAGGATCCATCGCCCCGCTAGAGGCAGCGAAAGATACGCCGCTATGCAAATTTCTGTGGGAGAGGTCATCATGGTCTGCGCAGCCCGTTCCGGATTCGGAAAAAGATCGTCGCCCCCAAAAGCAGCGCCATGCAGGAGAAAAGAGCTGCGGCCCAAACGTCGTTCACCCAGCCGAATGACATCAAAAAGCCGATGACGCCCAAGCAAAAGGCGCGGTCGCTTTTTCCAAGAGGCCCGTCATAGCGCCTCTCTCCGCCGATCATGACGGCCAAAATCCCTGCGGTTTCGCTGAATAAACTCAACGCTATGACAGATCCCATTGACCAGGGAAAGAGGAGGGCGAAAGGGAGATAGAGGAAAAGATCGGAAACCATATCCCCCAGCTCATTCAAGTAGACTCCCAGGCGGCTTTGCATCTGAAGCTGCCGGGCGAGCAACCCGTCGAGGGCGTTGAAAGCCATCCGCGCGAAAAATACGATCGGCATGAGATGCCAGCTCGAACACCCCGCCCAGCTAAAATACACGCCGAAACCAATCGAAAAAACCGTAGTAAGAACGGTGATTTGATTCGGGGTTGCGCCAACCTGCTTCAAAATAAAAAGCAATGGTTTTAGCGCTCTTTGAAAAAGGGGTTTGATCGAATAAATAGAAATCATAGGGAGGCCATTATACCCCGCCTGGGATATTCAACCTATCCCTGTAAAATTTTTACTGGGCGATTAGACGGCGACGTCGATGAGCTGGTGCTTCGGATTTTGACGCATGCAGTACTGCTTTTCGAAGGGGCTTGCGAAGAGCGCCATCGGGCGGCCGA
>CAYPZU010000047.1:16814-17434 GCA_964415395.1 uncultured bacterium | reverse complement strand
GGCGAGCTCTTTCAAATTTCTTTTTGATGCGCGAGGGACGTACCCATCATGGCTTTTAATCTTTCGCGCAGTAAATCGCTTTAATTTTTCTTTAATCTTTAATCGAGGCAATTTAAATTTCATGCCTTGATTTTATCAAAATTACGCAATTATCAGAACGAATTATTTAACATAAACATTAAGTAAATTTTCGAAGGGGGGAA
Organism: uncultured bacterium; assembly: GCA_964415395.1. Lineage (GTDB taxonomy): Bacteria > Chlamydiota > Chlamydiia > Chlamydiales > SM23-39 > CAYPZU01. The sequence goes on along the minus strand of CAYPZU010000047.1, from coordinate 17,231 downwards.
TGACTTTCCCTTCGGTCAGCAGGAGAGCCCGGTCGCTTTCGTATTTTTGGACAAACCGGCTCCAGGCATCTTCATCGAGGATGGTTAGCTCGCCAGACGACCATTTCGCGGCCAGCCGCTCAGGACGGTCGAGCGCGTCGCTCCAGTAGAAATGCATCTTGTCGGCGTATTTGAAATAGGTCTCCATCTTCTGCGGGAAGAATTTCCCTTTTGAAACGGCGTCTTCAGGAGATGACTGGTAGAACCTTTGCACCTCGTTCCGGTAGCGGATCGCATTCTCCCGGAATGCATCATCGGCGCTGCAAAGGAGAAGCGTGATCTCATAGCCAGCTTCTTTAACATTCCTCAAAAGACTTGGAACGACATCGCCGGTCAGCGTTGTTCCGTGGGCTACGACGCAGCGGTGTTGGAACGCCT
>CAYPZU010000047.1:4515-16804 GCA_964415395.1 uncultured bacterium | reverse complement strand
GCGAAGCGCAGATGTAGGTCGAACCGTAGCGCCATTTGTCATAGGCGTTGCGGATCACCGCGTCGTAGCTCTCCGCCTGGGAGCAAACATAAGGAGTCAGCGATTGGAGGTAGGTGTGGACCATGTACTTGAGGGAACGGGGATCGGGATCGAGATAGATGCAGTCGGAATACCCCGGCTCGGTCTTCAGGAATTTTTCCAAAATGGTCGTCTTACGCGAACCTGGCGCCCCGGCTGACGCAACGTAGACAGGACGTTCCTTAGACAGGAGCTTTTGGGGAAAACAGACGCCTTTGACCACCGCCAGATCTTTCTCGATTCCCGCCTTCTCTTCCTCGGAATAGGTTTTCAAGTTCGATTGAATCAGCTCGGGGGAAAAGAAAAAATAGGCTTGCAGATTGACGACTGCAGCGGCGAAATAAGCGGTAAAAGCGATCGTTTTCATGGGGGCCATCCCTTTTTTAAAGGCGGAAGTTTACTTCAAGATCGGAAAAACCACAAAGAAAAAGGGGGCAGCATGCCCCCTCGCTTATCCCAACTCCTTTTCGGAGTAGATTTTCATCGCCTCCGAGAGGAAATCGGGCAGATCTTGATGGAACGGCTCCATCTGCTTCCTGAACTCGGGATGTTCTCGGTAGAGCTGCGCGAGAGCGGGATAAACCTTCTCCGGCTCGGTGTGGAACTGCCGAACATAGGCGTAGTGCTCCCCCACGAGCTTCTGCACTTCGGCAGAGGAGGGTTTCAGCCCCTTCCCGATACATTTGACAAACTTCCGGAAAAGATCGTACGTCTTCTCCAAAATCTCCTCCCGCGGAATATCGGTTTTCTTCACCCGCGTCAGAACAGCCGTTTCGGCCTCGTAGTACGATTCAGTTCCCTTCCCCCTATTTACAAGGCTGAAGCCATAGAACATCTCTTTGTCTTTCATTGTTTTTTGTCCCGTAACATGTTCGACTGTGCGGTCGATGGTCCGGATCAGCCGGCGGATCCTTGCCAGCTCCTTCTCTAAAACCCTTTTGTGGGAACTCAGGGCCGCGAGCTGGCTGAAGCCGCTTTTCCCCAGAATCCTCCGGATCTCTTTCAGCTCGAACTTGAGCTCCCGGAAGAAGAGGATTTGCTGCAGCCTCAGAAGCTGCGCCCCCTCGTAGTAGCGGTAGCCGTTCTCCCCGACATAGGCAGGCTTTAAAAGCCCCTCCTCGTCGTAGAAGTGGAGCGTCCTGACGCTCACTCCTGAGATTTCCGCCATCTGGCTGACCGTAAAAACCATTGCCGCTCCCCTTCAATATCCCTTTGATATTAAAGGAGTCCCAGATAATAGAGAATGACGTTACGTGAGGGTCAATAGGGCGTTTTCAAGAGACTGAAATACAACTACATACAAATTCAATAATCAATCCCAATAAATCACTTGTCATTGAAACAAATTAAATTAAAAAACTATAATAGATACCAACAAATTAATTTAATAAAGGACAAAACCAATGAGCGCTTCAGCAGCAGCCCCCATTCAACACAAAAGAGGAGCCGGTTTCGACCTTCTCTTCAAAAGAGACCGCAAAAAGGACGATAGCGAGAGAAGGCTCCCTGGACTCCCTAAAGACATCACTGACAAGATTTTCGCAATGGCCGGCGGATCCCGCTATTCAGAAGGCGTCTATCAGCAATGGGCCGTCGATTCCTACAACGCCCTTTTCGGACGTGAAATTCACAGAAGCGAAGACGGTCAGAGAATGCTCAATTTGAGCGGCTTTCTGCGCGGTCAGCCGATCCTGGGTTCTCCCGACTTCTACCTAAACAATGCCAAGACATTCACCGAATCGGTCCGCAATTTCATCTTCACATCCACAGACCCTGAATTAAAAGCCCGTTTCGATCGATTTATTGAGGAAGACGGAGAGGTTTTGTCTCCTGGCGCAATTGCCGGTCTGATGAAAGAATACGCCGCCTACTTCATCTCGTGCGATCACGACACGACTTTCAGCAACTTTGAACAGTGCGATGAAATGAACTGGCTTCTCACAAAATATTTCGTCTCGCATCCCGAACTGATCGACCAGGCTCTTGCTAAGGGGACGTTCAACCGCTTGATGGGAACGCTGCCGAAAGATCCTGAAATCATCAGTCAATTCGTTAAGCTGTGCGAAACGCGCCTCGCCAATCCCGACGTAGTCAAGGGAATCTCTTTTGCCATCTATGCCTCGATCGATCCCGATTCATCCCATCCTGAATTGCTCAAAGCGATGCTGGCTCTGATCGACCGCCATCCAGAACTCCTCCAAATTGAAGAGATTAGAGAAAGCGTAAAAATGGCGATCGGATTTTCCGCTTACCTAAATCTTCCCGATCAGATGAAGCAGGCGCTCGCCTTCGCAGACAGACACAACCTGTTCAGCCTTCCTCAATTCAAACAGACTTTAGTCACGAGCCTCTCGACAGCGGTGCTGGATCATAGCTCCTCCCAAGGAATGCAATATAATAAAATGGGCGCTGTTCTTTCCCATCTCATCGGGTTTTTAAGAAGCCGCCCGGCCCTGCAGCAAGACGCCGATATGCGCCATGCGGTCAGACAGGCGATCGAAGTAGCAAGAAGCCCCTATCTGCTCGCCCAGCTCTCCTCCCTGCAGCACTAAACCTCAACAGGGGCCTTCACCCAAAGCCCCTATTCTTTGAATAAATAGCGCTTAAACGATTCTTCATGCCATCTGCGGTACGAACAGGGTTCGCCGGCCTTTCCCCCATAACGAGAGTCCTCTGTCAATTCCGAAGTCGAATGGATCACGGCCTCTAAAGGGGCGTCGAAGAAAAGAGCCAGCGTAAACCGCTCGACAGCGCCTAAGGCTTTATGAACTCTGTGCTCGGTGGCATGGATGCCGTCATCGCTGACAAGCTGCCCGAACTCTCCCACCTGGAAGAGCAAAACGTCTGGATCGTTCGCCACCACTTTCTTAAACTCAGTCTCTTTGGCGGCTCTGACAAAGAGCCCCGCTTCGATCGGCTCTTCGATGGCGCGCCCTTCGGAAAAATAAAAAGCGGGAAGCAGCGCAGTAAAAAGCGAATGGTCGAAATGGGCGCCGCACCAGAAGGGATTGTCCGAGGAGCCCTCCATACTTTTCCGGTAGTAGAGCATCCGCCCTGTCCGCGGCACTCCTTTCAAATCAAAGCCCCCGGCTGCCCCAATAAGCCCAAGCTTGGTCATCACCGCCTCTCCCATCTCGGACATGAGGCTCCCCAGCTCTTCAAAAGGGGTTTGCAGATCGATCTCCCGGGGCCATTTATTCTCCGGCGACTCGGGCACTAATGCATAATAGGAGACTTTCAAATCGTCTACGACCCATTTGCCGTCCGGCCGCTTGAATCTCTCTTTCCCCCGTTCATACCCGAGAAACGTCTCTCCCAGATCATGATTTGGCGCGTAGCGCTCTTTGACTGCTTCAGGAAGAGCTGAAAAGGCGCGGGCCGCCTCGATATACCGGATCACTTTTTCCCTGTATCCGGGAACTCCTCTGATCCCGACGATCCCCTTTTCATGCAGCGCTCGTTCGAGCGTTTCCAAAGCGTCCGGATCGTCCTGCGCGAATGCTTCAAAAGGAATGACATCGAGCGCAAGAACCCCGCTTTCTCCAGCAGTCAGGAAAGCAGCAGCGACTGAGAAGAAAAAACCAATTTTCACCAAGCGAATCATATCCACCTCAGAAAAGAGGAGAACTGTACGACAAATGTTGTTTTTAGCTTTAGCAGAAAAATAAAGGCCCTCCTTGCAGGAGGGCCGTCGGAAGATTAGAAATCTAGACGAATAGAGGCGTTGAGGCCTTGCATATATAAGTTGCCGTTGTCCACCGTAGAGTGAATCGCTCCGGCCTCTTCAAAGTGCCTAAACATATTTTGGTCGAAGAACACCTGAAATCCGTATCCCAAAGCGAGATCGATATGCCACTTGTTGCAATCGAGGTAGGTGCCCCAGCCGAATCCGAGTTCGCACTCAAGGTGGGCTCTGAGAGTGTTGAGATTTTTCTCAACCGTTGAGCCAAAAGAGGTCAAAACTCCTGCTACGATCGTCTCGATCGAAGTTTTCAGCTTCGTGTATCGGGTGAAGAGAATATCCCCCGCTCCATTTCCATAAAACCTGAAGCCTTCGCCGATCATCCAGTTCGTCTGGAATCCAGCGCGGGGACCAATAGCCCAGGAATTCGTGCTTTCATTTTGAATCAGGCTATCGGAATTCACTGAATCGGCATACGACGTATCGGCTTTCTGCCGGATCCAAGCCGCTCTCGCTCCAACAAACGGCCGGATGATCGCCTGCCTTCCATAATAACCCCATCGTCCGAGTTCATAGTCCAGAAGATCCATATTCACACGCCACTTGATCGATCCCGATGTGTAAAAATCGACCGCCGAAGGAGTCGACCAGAGGGGAACCAGCCCTTCGGAGCCTGCCGGATCGACGCTTGACGATGTGGTCTGGCTGCCTCTGAACCAGGTGTACTGAATCAGCGAATCCCAATCATCGCGGTCGAAATTCATCCCCAGGCCCACCTTGAAACCCGGCTTGAATCCCATATCGGTCTTTTGATATTCCCAGTCGAGTCCAAGAATGGTGGAAGTAGTATTGGAAATCACCGCATATTCCATGTTGTCCTGCATCGGCTGCGTATAGGTAAAACTACCGAATGCAAAGAAATCCCATGGGCATTTCACATCAATCCTGGCAGGAGCGACATAAGCTGCATCCGCAGGAGGGCAAGGTTCTTGAGATACGCAGCAAACCTGGGGTTTGCAGGCTGGCTGCTGAGCTGTTTGGCCAAACAATGAGCTAAATGCAACGACAGATCCGGCAACAAGACCGATCTTAATGTCCGTGATTTTCATAACAATCCTGAGTTGAAAAATATATGCTTGGCTCAACCCTAAAGGAAATCGTATGCGTTATCAAGAAAATTTACATATGAGAGAGAGGGAGATTGAGCCAATAGCGGGTGTGGCGGAGCTCGCCCGTTCTCACCAAGGCCCCCTTCTCCACCAGACCGGACAGATCGCGAGTCGCCGTCGCGCGGGTTGTTTTTGTGATTGCGATATAGTTTTCTGCGCTAAGGCCCCCTTTAAATCCGCCGGGTCCTTCCTCGAACATCCTGAGCAGCGCCTTTGTTTGACGGGCGTTGATTTTTCCCGAAAGGGAATGCATCATTTTTGATTTGCCAATCAGAAAATAGAGAAGCGAAATCGAATCCTCGTGAGCCTGCATAATAACCTGAGCAAAGAATTCGACCCAGGCATGAGCCTTAAGGGAGCGGTTGCATTGCTCTAAAGCCGCATAATATTCTTTCTTCCTCTTCTCCAACAACTTCGAGAGCGCGATCAGAATCGGCCTTCCGATTCCCTGGGAGAGGATTTTTTCCGCTATGACGCGGCCGATTCTTCCATTCCCGTCTTCAAAGGGGTGGATGCTTTCAAAATATACATGAGCGATTGCAGCTTTCCCAAGAACCAACCCAGAGGGATCGGGGGCGTTGAACCATTTGATGAATTGAGTCATTTCATCGAACACTTTTGCAGAAGGCGGCGCCTCAAAAAATACACGATGGGAATCGATCCGACTCGAAACGATCTGCATCGGTTCGGCATGAGTGCGGTATTTTCCCCGGTCTGCAATCGAGGTCGACTCTTTAAATAACATGGAATGCCATTTCCAGAGCATTTCATGGGTCAGGGGCTGGTCAAACGTCTCGTATACGTCGCATAAAAGCTCCGCCATGTGCGATTCTTTACCGGAACTTTTTTTCATCTCCGCTTGAAGCCCAAACCGCTTTTGAATGGAGGATTGAAGACTTTCCCTGTCCAGGATCTCTCCCTCGATCCGGGAACTCTCTACCCCTTCCTGGCTCAAAATCTCAACGATGAATCGTTTGTATTCTTCAGTCCCCAGGGTATTCAAATAAGCGAATGCCCCGCCAACCCCCAGGAAAAACTTTCTTTCCAGAGGAGCGATCTTCTCGGGGTCATAATCAAAGCGGGGCCAGTCCGGCAGTTCCCAGTTCCAGGGCATGAGTTATAGAACCTCTTCCTATAACTCATATCTTACTACAAAAATGAGCTATAAAACAAGGGTCTATAACTCATTTAGAAGCAAAAGATTGATTATCAATAACTTCCGACAACGCTAAAGTGGAGCATGCTGAAGCCCCCGCCATAGAGATCCTTCTGGTGGAGCTTGAAGCCCCAGTCGAGCCGGCAGGCGAGATACGGATCGAGCGTGTAGCGCACCCCGGGGCCGATCCCCATTAAATACTCCATGTCGGGCTGAAACGCGATCGGGTCGGCATACGAGCCGAACCCTGCGTCGAAAAAGGCAAGGAATTCGATCGCATCTTTGACCTTTGTATTCTTTGAAATCGCTTTTGCGATCGATAGCGGCGGCGAGCGGAATTCGAGGTTGGCGATCATCGCATCGTCTTTATTGATCTGCCGCTCTTCGTAGCCGCGCACGGTGTCGTATCCCCCGATGCCGAGCTCTTCGCTGGGAAGAAGGATCTTGTTCGAAAGCTGCCCTCTCAAGATGAGGGATAAAGAGCAGGAGTAAGGCAGCCGCTGCAGATAACCGAGCATCGCCCTCCCGTAGAAATAGTCGTTCACCGCGCCAGGCTGCAGCTTGTTGAAGTTTTTATCCGATTGGTCGGCGACCATTTTTCCAGGCGAATAGAAGAGTTCGCCGACGAAGCTGAGTTTCGCGGTTTGGGTCTGGTAGCTGCCGCTATAGCCCATCATGAATTGGGACAGGTTGACTAAAGTCCCTCCGCGGAAATTCAGTTCGGCGACGTTGAAAGTATTATCCGTCCTTTTGAAATCGTAGCCGAACGACACGTCCTGAACGAGGCTCCGCCATTGCGCAAGCGGAATCGAATAGCGCCCCGAAACCTGCGCGCTAAAGCCTTTATTCTCGAGGCCTGTGAGGAAGAGATCCGGATGGACGAAGGTCACTCCGCCGTAGGCTCTCAGCGAATGCTTCCACGGAAGAAGGAGCATATAGTCGGCTGTGTGGGCCTGGAATTTATGAAAGTCGAGATCCGCTGAATACTGGTAGGAGAAGATGTGGTCGGTCTGCCAGTAAACCCACGTTCCGTTGAATCCGGCGAAAAACCGGTTTCTGCCAGTGGGGTCGACGCCGGTGTTGTCCACGCCGGAATAGAAGCGGAACGGACGCCTGTCTTCCACGGCAAGAATCAGATCCGTCGTCCCTTTTTCCGCGCCTGGCGCATAAATCGCATCGACGCGCCGGAACGGGTTTTTGTTGAGAAAACTCAAGTTCTGGCTCAGCCGGCTCTCATCGATCGGCTCGCCGAGAGGCATCTCGACCCTCTTCTGCAGATAGTCGCGCCACTGCCATCTCCCTCCTTCAACAGAAAGACAGCCGAGGCGGCTTTCGAGGACGACGAGCTGCAAAACGCCCGAAGTGACATCCTGCTTCGGCACTTCGACGCGCACGAGCGGAAAATTTTTCCCGCGGTAGTATTCAGCGACCGCAGCCTTGATCTCATCGATCGAGGAGCGGGTCAGATCTTTGCCCAAATAGAGGCTCTCGAGAGCCACGGCTAATCGTTCGGAGCTTCCAGGGACGTCGAGGCAGATCGCCCGGAAGCCTTCGAATTGATCCAGCTCCTTTCCCTTGAGAAGATCTTTTGGATCTGAAACGAGCACCAATCCCTTGGCGCACCGGATCAGCACCTTCTCCCCTTCGGGAGCGGGGCAGGAAGAACAGAGCGGCTCGTCAGTCACGAGATGCTGGGCCATGAGAGGCGCTGCGGAGAGAAAGGCGGCGAAAGCGATGCGGAACATAAATCACTCTTAGTAAACGTTATTTTCAAAAATAAAGGCTTCGAACTCAACGGGACCCTCGGGACATTCAGCCGCATCCCGCGAAGCGCCCTCGCAGACTTGCGCCTGATAGACCAGGAACGGCGAAGTCCAATACGGGTAGGGCAAATAGCGGGGCAGCTGCGAATCGTTCACAGCGGTCTGATTCAGCTGCCGGTAGAACTGCGCCTCGGTAAAGGGCGGCTGGATAAACACGTCTTTGTAGTAAAACACAAACTCGGGCCCTGCATACGTCCCGTTGGGGAAATAGATGCTGTACTGCTCATACGAGTTGTCGGCGCCGAAAGCGCCAGCTGTAAAGACAGCTCCGTTGATTGGCGAGAGAACGGTATTCTGAAACGGCATCGCCGTATAGATCCGCACCTGCGCTCCGGGAGAGGCCAAAATAGACGATCCTGCCAGGAAGTTGAACTGCCCTGGGCCAAACCCGGGGACGAAAATCGAGCTGCTGGGCGCGGGATAGGCGTTATCGACCACGAGAGTAATGCTGCCCGCCCCCGCATTCGAAATCTCCGCCAAGGCGCCTCCCTCGGACATGCTGATATTGCGGCTGGCCTTCAGAAGGATGTTTCCTGCGCTTCCCGTGTTCCGGACATAGGCGTTGCTTGGACCCGTCATGTCGCCGGTGATGAGGATGTCATTGGCGCTTTCGATCGTCAAATTGCCTGTGCCAGCAGTCTCGACAATGCAATCAAACGGGATCGGCACAGGAAATCCCGTGCTGCCGATCGACACGTCGCCGCTTGTAGAAGTCATGGAGATCGACCCCGATCCTGTAGTCTGGACGCCAAAACCGACCACAAGAATCCCATCGGTTCCAGAGGATCCTTTTGCGCCGACCATTGAGATATTCCCGTCTGCCGAAAAGACATCGGGCCCCGCCGCCGTTACAAGATAAATTCCCTGATTTGGGAAATCACCAGAGCCGCCGGCTCCCGAAATGCCGATTGGTCCCGTGGCTGTATGGATGAGCGCCTGGCCGAGCAAAATTCCGGGAGCACCGCCTAACATCCCGCCGGCAGAACCTGCGGTGCCAGCCATCTGGATCGAGCCGCTCATCGTAAAAATCTCGGCCAAGTTCCCCATCTCAATCCCTGGAGCGCCCCCTACAACAGCCGTCCCGCCCGTTCCCGTGAGAGAAATATTCCCGCTCGTCGAGAGGATTTGCGCACTCGAACTGTACGAAATTCCAGCGGTGCCGCCCATGCCCGCGATCCCACCAGAACCATTTAGCGCGATCGGCCCGGAAGCTGTCGTCAGCGTGGTTCCCAAAGAAGAAATCTCAATCCCATGGCAATCCCCATTGCCGCTTCCTCCCGTGCCGACTAAAGAAATCCCGCCCGTAGTATTGGAGAGCTGCGCGCCGAGATAGATCCATATCCCGGATTGATCCATCCCCGCTCCACTTCCGCCGCCCTGCCCCGTTAAAGAAATCAGACCTCCCATAGCGCTAAGGGCTGTTCCCGCATCGGAGATCTGGATGCCCGGACATACGTTGTTTCCTGGGCCCCCCGTTCCATTCAGCGTAACCGTTCCTACTCCCGTCGTGGATAAAAGAGAGGCGTTTTCAATCAAAATACCATGCGAATTATCTCCGGTTCCCAGAGAAATCCCAGTGAGGGAGAGATCGCCTCCTAGCGACAACGCCTGGCTTGCCGTAAAATAAATCCCCTGATTGTCCGGACCTCCGGTTCCGCTGGTCCCGGAAAGAACCATATCCCCAGTCGTCGTAGAGAAGACCGACATCATATCGGCGCTGATCCCCATATTGCCGAACGCGGCGCCATTCGCCTCGCCGTTAACCGTTAAACCGCCTGTCGTCGTCGAAACAACTCCATTGAGAAGCAAGACGCCGACGCCATTGGCCGGAGAACCTGTGATCCCGTTGAGCAAAGCAGTTCCCGCCCCGATCACTTTCATTGCGCCGCCGGTTGAGATAAAAATGCCGTTATTGCCGGTCATAATCCCGCGGCTTGTTCCCGCCGCGTTGACGATGTCGCCGTCAACCGTCTGGATCAGCGAGCCCATTCCCTGAACGAAAATTCCATGGCAATTCCCCAACCCTGTTCCGCTTGTGCCCGTCAAAAGCAGCGATCCAGTTCCCATCGCTTCAATCACTCCGCCCATATCGACAAAAATACCAACTGCATTATCTCCGGAACTATTGCTTGTTCCATTGATGACGGAATTCCCGTTAACGCTTGTAATGGCTGAACCTACGCCAGTGATGTAGATTCCGTTGCTCATAGAAAACATCCCGCTTCCGGTTCCCGTAACGCTGATCGGCGCGGTTCCAGTTCCCGAAATAGTTGCTGCGCCCGTTAAGACGACGCCGCTGTTGGAAGGCCCCATCGAAGCGCCCCCTGTACCCGTCACGCTCACCGCTGCGCCCGTCGAAGAAATGACGCCGCCGTCCATATAGACTCCGACCGCATCGGAGGCGCCGCCTTGCCCCGTGCCCTGCAGAGTCAAAGGACCTGTCGAGACCAAGGCGAGGGTCCCAGGAGTTTGGATGAATACCCCGTAATTGTTCGACCCTCCGGACAGTCCTCCGGTTCCTGCAATACTCATTTCTCCGGTATTGTTCGAGACCGCATCCATGGCATGGATATAGACTCCGTAATTGTTGCCTCCGTCCTTGCCGCCCGTCCCGGTAATCGAGATGATTCCCGATCCGGTCGACTGAACCGAGGTCATCGAAGCCAGCTCCACTCCGTAATTGTCGCTCCCCGTTCCAATCCCCCCCTGTCCGTTCACGGTAATATTCCCGTTTGCGGATGCAACCGCCATGCTCGTATCGAAGAAAATGCCCTTGTTAAACGAGACCCCCGGCGCCCCAAATCCTGTGAGCATGATCGGGATCGTTCCGGTTGATGAAATTTGGGAACTGCCATCGATCAAGATCCCATAATTATTCGATCCCGTTCCTGCGGCAGTTCCGGTCAGTCCAATGGGTCCGGAGCCTGTCGAAGCGATCTGCGAAGACATTGAAAGATAAATTCCATGGTTGGTGTCGGTTCCCGGAGTGGTGCTGCCATATCCGAATAAACCAATAAAGCCGCTCCCCGACGACGAGACGTTATAGGAACCCAGCTGATAGATCCCATAATTATCAGTAGTCAACCCTCTTCCAGTCCCTGTAACCCCCATATTCCCATTGACCGTGCTGAGCGTTCCGGGACCGTCGAGAAAGACTCCGTAATTATGATTCGTCGCTCCCATTCCGGAAGCCTCTCCTCCTGTTCCGCTGATTTCGATTGCTCCCGAAACAAGCGACTGGACAGTAGAACTCGACGAAAACCAGACTCCGTAGTTATTGTCCTGCGTTCCTTCGGAGCTGCCTACAAAAACAAGCGCTCCCGTCCCTGCGCTTGTCACGGTGGCGGAGGTGAGATAGATCCCAGCCGTGTTCGAAAGGCTTCCGGTCCCGCCCCTGCCAAATAATTGGATCAGCGCGCTTGTGCTGGACGTAAGAAGAGCTCCGCTTTCCAGAAAAATTCCGTGATTCTGGATTGTGGACCCATACCCGTATCCGGAGAGAAACAGGGTTCGAGCGGCTGTCGTGATGGAACTGCCCATCCCCGTGATGTAGATCCCGTGGTTGTCTTGAAGCCCCGAACCGCCGGTCCCGGTGAGATTGATCGTATTTCCGCTGATCCCCGCGCCTGTCGAAAGAATATACCCGCCCGACTGAATATAGATTCCGTAATTATTGGAAGACATCGCAACGCCTCCCCCGTTCCCGGTTAAGTCGACTTGTCCTCCTGCAGAGGAAACAAAGCCTCCGTCGACAATCCGGATTCCGTAAGAATCCGAAGAGCCCATCGTTGAACCGGTTCCGTCAATCGTGATTGAGCCGCTCCCCTGGGAGACGACCTCTCCACCCAACTCGATCGAAACGCCTGCATTAAACGACCCTGAGCCAAACCCTGTCCCCTGGATCGAAATACTCCCCGTTCCTGTTGCAGCTACAGTCCCAGCAGCCATCAGCGTCGGATCATCAATCCTGACACCCGCATTTGAACTGACTGCTGCCGCGCTCCCGGAACCGGTTAATGAAATTGAACCAGACCCCGAGGTGGAAACAATGCCTTTAGTCAAAAAGATCCCGTCATTTTGGGAACCCAAAGGAGAAAAGCTCTGTCCCGTCATGAAGATATTGCCGTTCGTATTCCGAACACGGCTCAAGATGCCTGTAAAACCGATCCCGGAAGACGAGTCAGCCATAACATGGGCGCTGCTGTTGCCACTCATCGTGATTAAACCATTGATCGACTCAATCAGGGTGTCGCCCAAAATGATCCCTTCCTCGCCCGTGGTGGCGCCGTTCGCGACCCCTTGAATCGTAATCGGAGCGTCGAGAGATGTGATTTCTGAATTGATCAAAAGAGCGACGCCGATTCCGTTAAAGACAGACCCT
>CAYPZU010000047.1:0-4505 GCA_964415395.1 uncultured bacterium | reverse complement strand
GGTCCCCATTACATTGATGAGACCTGCGCCAGGACCTCCTGTCGAAACGATTTCAGCGAAATTAATTAAATTGACTCCGCGGTTGATTCCTCCAGATCCCCCTGTGCCAACGACCGATATCGCGCCAAAAGCAGTTTCGATCATTCCGGCGTTATTGAAAGAGACTCCGGTGCAGTCGCTCGCAGATCCTCCGGTTCCATTCAAGGAGATGGCTCCGGTCGTTGTGACAATTTTCGAGCTGTTGTCAATATGGATTCCGATATTATCTGCGCCGACGCTATCGCCGCCGTGTCCGATAAGAGAAATCTCTCCTGATGTCGAAGAGAGCAAAACCCCTCCCTTCATCCAAATCCCTGTATAGGCAAAACCGGGCTGCGTTCCAGTCCCCTGGAAATTCATCGCCGTCGTCGGACTGCCGGTATTTGAAATCACAGCCCCGCCCATCGCCGTTCCCTCAAAAACGATATCGGCCGCAGCAATGAGAGAAAATGTCGTGCTTGCAGACCACAGGATGCTTACGTCGCTGTTGACCGTAATCGTCTCCTGCCCCATCAGGGTTCCACCCCCAGTGGTGATCATGAAATTCCCCATTCCGAGCTGCACCGCGATATAATCGTCGCCGTAGGTGTCAGGACCGCTCATCCCCGACAGGTGATCGATGAGGATCGGCCCGGGATCGCATAAAAACGTCCCATATTCGCCCGACGCCGATCTCATATCGGCATGCCCGCCGACCCAGATCGATCCGCCCGACACTTCGGCAAATCCCCCCTTTCCCCTTGCCAGCGCCTGCGAGCTGATCTCCCCGAAGAAGCGGTTCTCATTTTCCGCAATGATTACAACTCTCCCGCCATCTCCTTCGCCCCTCGCGTCCGCGGTAAAAAACGCCCCCTCTTCCACTTCGATGTCAAAAGCTGAGACGGAAATATTCCCCCCGCCTCCCTCTCCCGAAGCGTCTAAACGGGCGCTGCCCCAGATATCGACTCCCTGTCCTACAACGGAGATTTTTCCCTCGGCTTTGAACCTTCCGGAGATTTCAATATCCCCTTCTTCCGCGCAAAGATAGATCCGCCCCCCCTCTTCTCTTGTCGAATAGGCCTCGGCGATCCCGCTGCTCTTCACAGCGGCCGCGTAAGCGCTCCCGCCGCTCTTCATTTCGACCGCAAGCCCTTTCATCAGCCCGCGGTTATCCGCCTCGGCAAAAAGCTGCGCGTCAGGGCGGATGAAAATCCGCTCCGACCCAGACGGCTTCAGAAGAACCTCCGTTCCGGCAGCCAGCCCCGCAAGCCCTTGCGGCGCCTCGATCCTTCCCTCGTTCCGCGCCTCTCTCGCCACCAGCACCACATCGCCCGCGAAGCCGATAATCGAGCCTTTGTTTACGACCGAGCCTTTCCCCTCGCCTGCGAATAGGAGATCTCCTCCCTTCAGGAAATCCTCATCAAGCACATCGAGGCTCGATCCGATAAAGCCCGCCGTCACGATCCGCGCATCGGGACCCACCAAAAGCCCGTCGGGATTGATGAGATAGACTTTCCCGTTCGACTCGAGCATCCCCAAAATGGCGCTCTCGCTTCCGGCAGCCACCCGGTTCAATACCGCAGAGCCGGGCCCCTCCTGCAAAAACCGGACCGCCTCGTCTCTGCCTACTGAAAATTTCTGCCAATCGATGATCGCGCTTTTCCCGCTCTCGATCGTCATCGACAGCCCATCCGAAACAGGCATTTTCGCCTCTCCTCCCGCCAGCCGGAATCCTTCCGGCAAAGCGATGAGCTGCGAAAAATAAAAAAGAGCGCATGCGAGCGAAGCAGACTTCATAGAGACATCCCGAAAGTTGTTATCAGAAGCTTGTGAGAGATCGCTTTTACTGACAAGAAAAATTTAAAATCAGAAGTCTAGGCGAAGATCAAGACTCATCCCCTGGAGGAAAAGATCGGTGTTCTGCGCTCCGGAAATATCGGTGAACACCTGAAAATGGTTGAGCCAATCTTCAATCTCATATCCCGCTCTCAACGCAAAATGGGAGCGGTTTTTATCGAAATCGAACTCCCAGCCCAATCCCATCAGAGCCTGCAGCAACAAAGCGCCGAAATTCCGGTTCGCCATCGGAATGGAAATCCGCGTATGGAACACATCGATGAATTCATCTTGAAGCGTCCAGTTTCCCCAAAGATACGCCCCCGAGAAATTCCCGATCAGACTGAAGGAATGCGATCCCGCTTTCCCCAAAATCCACTTCCCGTTCAGCCCCCCTTTCGGACCGCCGCCGCGGAAGTTGTTTTTCACACTTTCCGAAGCGGAAAAAACGAACCCGAGGCCGCCGAAGTCAGGCGTCGCCCACTTGGCGCGGATCGCCTGATCGATCCATCCCGCCTTCGCGCCGATGAAGGGGCGCAGCGTCAAATACCGGCTTACCGAAAAACTTCTCCCCAAATCCCAATCGAACATGTTGTAATGAATCTGAAAACTGACTTTCCCCCTATGGAAAGGCTCCAAAAGCGAGAGCCGCGCCGCTAAAAAGCCGCTTGTCACAGCTCCGCCCGCCTGATCCTTCGCTTCAGCCTGGTACCAGGTATAGGCCATCTGCGTATCCCACTCGTCGTGAAGCATATTGTAGCCAAGCCCCACCCTGAATCCCGGATCCCAGTCAAAAGCGATCGTCTTGTAGACGCTCTCCGTCAAATCGCCGCTGGTCGAAAGCGTAAATGCCCAATCCACCGTCTCGCTCGCCCGCCAAAGCAGAGCGTTTACGAAAAAATCGACGGTTTTGCACTGCTCGAGAGGCCTGTCGGAAAGATTCGGCAGCCCGTTTTCGCAAGCCATAGCGTGCGCCTGCCCCGCACCGATCAATAAAGCTGCTAAAACCCTTTTCCGCACAAAATCCCTCATCCTAAAAATCGAACTGCCCTTTGAACGCCGCGCCCTGCAAGGTCAAATCCCCATGCAGCCGAACGAGCTGCGACGTGGCGACCCGGAGCTGATTCAGCCAGTACTGCGTCTCATAACCGAGCCGCGCCGCAAAACGGGACTTGCCCCATTCCACATCCCAGCCGACTCCGACGATCCCCCGCAGCATCAAAGCGCCGAGCGTCGTATTCCCCTGGCGCAAAACAATGTTTTTCCCCGACGAATCCCGATAGTCATCTTCTGTCGTCCAGGTTCCCCAAAGAGTCGCCAGAGAAAAATCGCCAAACAGACTCGGATAGTGTCCGCAAAAATCGCGCAGTTTCCACTTCGTCCCCACGCCCCCGGCAGGCCCGATCCCCCAGAAGTCGTTCTTTAACCGCTCTCTTGCAGAGATCTCGGTCGGCGCATCCGCTACGATCAGGTTCCCATAACCCACGTCGATCGACTGATTGATCCAGCCCCCTTTCAATCCCATAAACGGCCTCAGCGACAGCCCTTTGCTGACCCAGTAGCTCCGCCCCAGCTCCCCATCGAACATGTTCATCAGCACCGACCACCGGATCGCCGCGCTTTCGGAAGAATCCCCGCTCAAATCGGCTGCGAAAAACTCCGGGTGGATCTCTGCCGTCGGCCCCAAAAGCGGAAGAAACTCGGGATGAACCTCCCTCCGATCTTTCGCCTCCGTCCGAAACCATGTCCAATAAGCTTGCGTATCCCATGAGTCGGCGTCAAACCGATAGCCGGCTCCCGCCCGGAACCCAAAGTCCCAGTCGAAATCCAGATCCTGCGGCGTGAAGGAACTCGTATTGTTCCCGATTTCGATCACATCGGCCCAAACAGCCGAAGGCTGCTCGGACGCATACCAGCCCAGCGCCTCCGCATAAAAATCCCAATGCCCGGCGCTCCGCTCCGCCAGATTCGGCAGCCCGCGCAGCTCCTCTCCTCCGGCTTGCGCCAGCGCAACGGCGAATCCCGCGAGAGAACTCCTAAAAATCGAACCGAAACTCAAGCGTTCCTCCCTGCAAAGTCAACGGGTTGCTCAGTCTTCCGGTCTCGAACGAATAGAATTGGAGCTGGTTCAGCCAAAACTGCATCTCATACCCCAATTTCGCGCCAAAATGAGACCGCCCCCCATTAAAATAGGCATCCCACGAAAGCCCCATCAGCGACCTCATCATCGCAGAGGCGCTTTCGATCGGAGAAAAATCAATCGCGATGCGGCTTCCCCTGTCATTTTCGTATTCGTCCCCAAACGACCAGCGGCCCCACATCACAGCTCCGGAAAAATCTCCGAACAGATCAAAGCTGCCATAACTTCTCTCCGCCAGATTCCACCCCAAACCCATTCCCCCTGACGGACCAACGCCCCAATAATCGTTCTTCAAGTCCTCCTTGCCTACGCCAAAAATCACTGGCGCGGGCACCTCCGGCGTCACCCATTTCGTATCGATCGACTGATGGATCCATCCCCCTTTGAGCCCGACAAACGGCCGAACCGACAACGCCTGGCTTACCCAGTATTTTCGGCCCAATTCTGCATCGAACATGTTAAAGTCTATGGTCCAATCGATGCTCGCCCTCTGATAGGCGACCCCGGAGAG
>CAYPZU010000046.1:0-17451 GCA_964415395.1 uncultured bacterium | reverse complement strand
AAAACGGGTCGAACAGCGCAACTACACCATCCGCAAACACACGCTCGAATACGACGACGTGATGAACAGACAGCGGCAGGAAGTCTACGCGTTCCGCAACGAACTCCTCTTCTCAGAGACTCCCGTTCAGCTCGCCGAAGAGATCCTCCACTACGTCTCCCATAGCGCGGCCGCCCACCTCTCCTCCAAAGAGCCCGACATCGCCGCCTTCCGGCAGGCGCTCGCTGAACATTTCCCTGTCAGCTTCGAAGAGAGCGAGCTGGAAACCTCCTACCTCACACCCGCCGACATCGAGAAGAAGGCCAATGAGAAGATCCTCTCCGCTTTCCACCAAAAGCTCTTCTTCCAGCGCCAGCTCCTCGCCTCGTTCCGCCCCGACCTGACCGACGCGGAGAAAGCGCAGAACGTGCTGCAGGAAGTGATCCGCAACCTGATGATCCGGAAAATCGACCAGCACTGGCAGGAACACCTCCTCCACATCGACCATCTCCGCTCCGACGTCCACATGCGCACAGTCGGCCAGAAGGATCCTCTTCTCGAATTCAAGCACGAATCGTTCTCGCTCTTCGAGACGTTCTCCCGCAATATCCGCCAGGAGATCGTACGCGACCTGTTCCGCTTCGAGATGATGCCGCAAACCCCGCAGCAGCGCCTCCAGCAAACGCTCGCGCAGCTCCAGCGCCAAAGGCAAGCCGCTCTCCCCGCAGCAGAACCCACCCCGGCGGAACCGACATGAAATGGAGAACGCTCATCTTCTCTCTCGTAGCTTTGAGCTTTCTCGCCACTCTTTTTGCAGAAGACGCGCCCGCGAAATCGACCCTCGGGCGCAATAATTTCGGAGCTGAAGTCCTCGAATCGTTCACCGGCGGCGGACTGATCAAGCTCCACGGCACCACGATTCAAAACAACCTCCACATCGACGGCAGCCTCATTGCCGAAAACGCCACCATCCATTCCCTTTCTGTCATGGGCGAGGCCAACCTCACCCGCTCCACCATCGACGAAGCCTCCGTCATCGGCTCTCTCCAAGCGGTTCACTCCACTTTCACCAAAAACCTCACCGTCCAGAGCCAGAAGATGGTCTTCACCGGCTGCAAGCTCCAGGGGATCACCGTCCTCAAGAACGCCGGCTTCAAAGGCAAGCAGGTCATCGAACTGCGCCAGGGAACCATCGTCAACGGCCCCATCCGCTTCGAATCGGGCAAAGGGGAGGTTATCCTCCACCCGGGCTCCCAGGCCCTCGGCCCCATCGAAGGCGGCAAAACCATCAAAAAGCACTAACCCCCCATTTTCTGCAAAACCCGCAGATTTTGACCGGTTATTTTCTGCAAAACTTGCAGAAAATCGGACTTAGCTGCTATTCTAGGTTTATGGAACGCTCCATTGATCAAGAACTAGCATCCTGGAAAGACAATCCGCGCAGAGTCCCTCTCCTAGTCCGTGGAGGAAGGCAGGTTGGCAAAACCTTTGCCATCGAAAAATTCGGCCGCCAGCATTTTGAACACTGCGTAACCATCAATTTTGAAAGGGAACGGAAATTTTGCCCTCTCTTCGACGACTCTCTGAAACCGGAAGTCCTTCTTAAAAGCCTCCAGGTCCTCACCCAGACTGCTATCAAACCTGGCCATACACTCCTCTTTTTTGACGAAATCCAGGCTTGTCCAAGAGCTGTAATGGCTCTCCGCTATTTTAAAGAAGAAATGCCGGAACTGCACGTAATTGGAGCCGGCTCCCTTCTCGAATTCACCCTCAAAGGAGAAGACTTCTCCTTTCCTGTGGGAAGAGTCGAATTCCGCTACATGTTTCCCCTGACCTACAAAGAATTCCTCCTCGCTGCAGGCGACTCCCTATTGATCAAAGAGCTCGAGCAAATCGATTTTAATCATCCTCTCCCCGAGCCTCTGCATACTCACGCTCTTGCAAGAGTCCGCGAATATTTTCATGTCGGAGGAATGCCTCAATCGGTTCTTGCATTTACCCAAACCCATTCCCCTCTGGAGTGGAAAAAAGTGCAGCAGATGATCCTTGACACCTACCAAAGCGATTTCGGCAAATACGGTTCCTCTGCGCAGCAAAAATATCTTCAGATCTGCTTCGAAAAAGCTCCGGAGCTTGTGGGCTGCCATTTCCGTTATTCCAAAATTTCTCCTGATTTTCAATCGCGCGAGCTTAAAACAGCTCTCGACCTTCTGGAACATGCGGGGCTGATCCGCTACATCCAAGCCACCCATGCGAGCGGACTGCCTCTCCAAGCCGGAGCAAATGACAGGAAATTTAAACTCATTTTTCTCGACATCGGTCTTTTGCAGGAGTTTCTCCACACAGATCCTGAGCTGCTTCGTGAAACGAACCTGACGCAGATCAATTCAGGCAGCCTGGCAGAACAATTTGTCGGACAGGAGCTTTTAGGTTACGGAGAACCATACCGAAAAACGAAACTGTTTTTTTGGGAGCGGGAAAAGACGGGCAGCGAAGCCGAGGTCGATTATCTGATCCAGCACAAATCAACCATTCTCCCCGTCGAAGTCAAATCGGGGAAAGGGAACCGCATCCGTTCGATGCGCCAGTTTATGACTGAGAAAAAAGCCCCCCTGGGGATCCGAGTCTCCCAAGCCCCCCTCTCTCTCGATAAAGAGATCCTCTCCCTTCCCCTCTACCTGATCAGCGAGCTTCCCCGCCTCCTGAACTCCCTCCTATGATTTCATAATTCATTAATAGTAAACGCCTTACAACACGCACCCATCCCAATAATAATTATTTAAAACAATCCACATATTAATAAATAATTATGGTATAATAGTATAAAACTAATTAATACTATTATGGCCAGCATCTATAGTTTCGAAAGTCTAGTCAACCGAGCTTACCAAACCCTTCAGGCCAATCCGGCCAACCTGGATCAGGCTAGGCAAACACTCCGGCAGGAATCTTCCCCAAACTGGTTCACGCAGCTTCTCTTTTTCTTAAATCCCTTTACTTCCATCGACTCCCGCATCGAAAAAGCCATCGAAACGGCAAAACACGCGATCACAGGCTTTGCTGCAAGACTTGAATATAACCGAACACAAAATGGGTTAGAATTAAATCCCCGTTTCTCAGAAAGATTCGAGGCGTTTTCTAACGCACGCGAGCTTCATCCAGAATCCACCCCGGCAAAAATGGGAAGATGCTGGGCTGAATATATAAAAGAACAAGATAAAGAATTCGCACCTAAGCTTTCCCAACTTGCCCGGTCGGCGAGATGGAGAGCCGAAAGAGAGCGTCCGCAATCAATCGAGGATGAACTCGAACATTTGAAGCGAAGCGGAGACGCTCTGATAGACTATCCCAGAGATCTTTTCAAACGAATCTTCCCCCGCCTTTGGGCAGAAGTCGTGCGAGAATTCCCTAATGAAGCCACGGCTGAAGCGGAATTGAACACATTCCTCGCAAATCCTAGAAATGCAAACCTCAATTTTTATAAAAAAATCCAACATTTCTTCGCCCATAAACTCAAAACCAAAATGACCGACCTGGGATTTCCAGATCCGAAAATCCGCGAGATTTTACAGACTTCCTTAGATTCTTTCGCTGCAGCACCCCACCCCGTTCGGGCAGCGGTTCGATCTGTAGAAATGAATCTCCCTGCCTATCAATTGGATCTCGAAGCGGAAAAACTCCCTCAAGACCAGGACTTGTTAAACCCCGCACAACGCGCCGAGCAATGTTTAGCTGCCTTTCAGCAACGCTACCCCCAGCTCTGGCAGCAAGCGATCCTTCCCCGATTCAACGATGATGAAGACGCTGCGTCCGAAGCTCTGAAACAAATCATCGCAGCAACAAACTCCCGAATCGACGCTTTCGCAGAATACGTAGCCTGCTTTAAAAAATTGGCCGATTCCGATCCCCCAACTGACCTTTCAAACGAACAGACTCAGCTTAAAAGCTTCGGCCAGTTTCAAACGACAGAGGGGCTCCCGGCATTCCTTAAGACAGCATTCCCCCGGATTTGGGCGCAAATAGCCCCCGGATTCGAAAATGACCAAGCCGCGGCGGCATTCATCGCTTGGGCTGCTCTACCAGCGAACGCGTCTCTGACCTGCTACCAAAAAATCGGCGCCTTTCTCAGCTTAAGACTCCAAGAACGGATGCTGCAAATGGGACATCTTCCCCAAAGAATCGAAGCGATTTTCGCTGAAGCGGCGCAAGGAACGCAAACATATGTTCACCCTACATTTGCAGCATTAGCGCGAATCAATGAAGAGCTTCCTGTTTACAATCTTGAACTGGAAATGAGACGGCTCAAAACCGACAATTCCTTCGAAGCAAGAAATAAATCCGCCGCTGAATTGCTCCAAAATTTTAAAACAACCTATCCCGGACTCTGGGAAAAACTCGTTCTTCCGAATTTCTCAAGAGCAGAAAGCGCAGAAATGGCCTACCAATCATTTCTTGGGGATTCAAGACCTGATGGAGAGGGATTGCTCTACGCGGTCATGAGCACCTACCGGAATGCAGTAAAAAAACGGCTTGAACAAAAACAGTTTTCGCCTAATGACATCGATGCGATTTTCTCAGCGGCGCAAACCCAGATGCAAGGTTCGGAATTCCCGCTTCATAGCGCTTTACGGCTTGTCGAGAAACACTTCGACCGGCTAAGTCCCGCTCCAAAACCCGTCGAGGATGTCTTTGCCCCCTTACGAGGCGATCCGATGTTCCCGCGCATTCTCGCAGCTCTTAATCTGCCCGATGACCAAATTGCGCCTGACGTGATCGAAGCAACCTTTAATCTTTCGGAAGAACTGAAAAAACAGGGGACAAAACTGTCTCCCTTTTTCACCAATCCCTTCCTTAGCGCCCATCTGGACCCGCAAATCAGAACATGCTTACAGCGAAGAGAGAGAATCCGGGAAATCGGCGCTCTATACCTGCAAGCCCAATTCTATCAGTCGATGAGGAACCGCAATGCGACCTTGGCCGAAGAAGAACTCCTCTTGGATCCATCGCAAATCCTCCCAACAGCCGACGGGATCCCGAACTATAAACGGCTGGTTGAAGATTTGCATCGCGCTCCTACCGTGCAATTTAATGGAAAATCCTATCGCCTCAGCAACCATGATCAATTTAACCAATTTCTAAAAGCCCTCAAAAAATCGCTGATTCGGACTCGTAAATTTAACCTGAGGGAAATAGAAAACGCGCTGCTGGCAGTTCAGCTCTTCCTTTGCAGAGACTACTCGACTAAATTCTCGGACGTGTTTGCCCAGCCTTGGGCCGAGCAGCCATACGGAGGCACTTTAGCCACTGGGAAAATGGACTTCATTGAAATACAATTCCACCCGGACCCCAAACAAAATGAACGTACAGTTCAATTCAGTTTGAGCTACGTAGGTACAATCCAGATTTCCGATCCAGAAAAAATTGACGCTCCTCCGATCGCATCGGAAGAAGTCGTGGTTACTTTTGGTTTCACCCGGTCTGGGGACAATTGGATCCGTTCGGAACCGATTTGGGATCTCGTCAGCGACCCGCAGATCAGGGAAGACGACGGTTCAGATCTCAAACCGATTAGCGAAGAGGAAGAAGATCGCGCAGAAGAGATGGAACGCCTCCTTGAAGATCCCGCTGTAAATCGTAAGCTTGGAGAAGCTGCTGCCGATCCAGATCAAACCAAAACGACACCCCCGAGCCATTCAGCCGAAAGTGGAATCGTCATAGAAGAGTAGCCTCCGGCTCTAGCGCGAAGAATCAATTCCCCCAAATTTCCTGGAGGCGGCGGTCTCTGCCGCAGTGGCGCCGATAGAATTTGTAGCGCAGGGGATTTTTCAAATAATACTTCTGATGAAACTCTTCTGCGGGAGAAAACCCCTTCGCGGGCAAAATCGCAACCCCGGCAAAAGAGACCCCTCCCTCCCTCGCAAGGCTCCCTCTGGACATCTCAGCTAAAACCCTCTGCTCCTCGCTGCAATAAAAGATCCCAGGACGGTATTGGTTCCCTATATCGCAGAATTGGCCGTCAGACCGCGTCGGGTCGATCATCCGCCAATAAGCATCCAGAAGCTCGCCAAAAGAAATTTTTTCAGAATCGAACAGCACCTCGACGGCCTCGACATAGCCGCTGACCCCGCTTGAAACCAGCTGATAGGTCGGGTTCGGGGCATCGCCGCCTACATAGCCTACAGTCGTGGCCAAGACCCCCTCCAGCGCATCTAAATCGGCCTGCAGGCACCAGAAGCACCCCCCGGCCAGCACAACCCGTTCCTGGCTGCCGAAAAGAGGAACCCACAAAACAAGCCAGAATGCAAAAAATTTCATACCTCTAGATTTATCCCCTGCGCAAGCGATTTAAATCCAGCTGTTTGGTATGGTTTTGGAAAAATGCTATCGCAGATTGCATTTTGCAATGTAAAATGCCAATTGAGATGGAAAATCCCAAATATATCAAGCGGAAGCTGAATCCGCCGAGCGACAATTATTTTTTACTTGGGCCGAGAGGGACGGGCAAATCCACCTGGCTTTTGCACGAATATCCTGGCGCGACGCGAATCGACCTCCTTTTAGGCGAAGAAGAGAGAAAATTCAGCGCCTACCCGGAAAAAATCCGCGGAGTAGCTGCCGAGCTCAAAAAGGGAGATACTCTGATCATTGACGAAATCCAAAGAGTCCCCCGCCTCCTTCCTGAGATCCACGCATTGATCGAAGAAAAACGGGGCATTCAATACATCATGACAGGCAGCTCCGCACGCAAACTCCGGCGTTCAGTGAGCGACCTGCTTGGCGGGAGAGCCCTCCTTCGGCAAATGGGCCCGTTTTTAGCCTCTGAACTCAAAGATCGCTTCTCTATACATAAGGCTTTGACGTATGGAATGATCCCTTTGATTTGGGAATCCCAGGAGCCTGAAGAGCGGCTCCGAAACTACCTCACCCTTTACCTGAAAGAAGAGGTTCAGGCAGAAGGGCTTGTCAGGCAAATCGGAGATTTCTCCAGATTTCTGGAAATCGCCAGCTTCTCCTACGGGTCTATTTGGACTGCAACAGATGTTAGCCGGGAATCGGGAGTGAAGCGGGCGACAGTCGATAACTACCTTCAAATTCTAGAAGACCTTCTTCTTGCCTTCTCTCTGCCGGTATTTTCCCGCAGAGCGAAGCGCCGGCTGATCGCTCATCCGAAGTTTTATTTTTTCGATGTAGGCGTCTACCGATCCTTAAGACCTAGGGGAATCCTTGATAGCCATGAAGAGATCGAAGGGGGCGCCTTGGAGGGGCTTGCCGCACAACATCTCCGCTCTTGGACTTTAGCCCAGAAAGAACCGCACACTCTTTCTTTTTGGAGGACTGCGACCCAGCTCGAAGTCGATTTTGTCGTCTATGGCCCAAGAGGATTCTGGGCCATCGAAGTTAAACGATCCCCCAATTTGGGCCCGGACGATATCCGCGGACTGTCGGCATTCAAAGAGGAATATCCGGAAGCCAATTGCCTGATCGTGTCCACAGGAAAGCGGAAGGAAAATTACAGAGGCTTTACGATTGTTCCAATCGAAGAGTTCTTACTGAATATCTCTCCGGAAAACCCGCTATTCTGATGTGAGCGGGAGGCCGTTCCATTTCTGGAACAGATGGGCCATCAGGTTGTTGAAGACTTCGGGCTCGGTTCTATGGATGTCGAAGCCGAACGAGGAAATTTCGACAAAGAATTCCTGCAGCTGATCGGAAAGGGATTCCTCCTCCCCTCTGATCTTCCTTAAAAGGGCCGCCTGGTCTTCTGAGGCCAAGGCCCGGAAACGTTCCTGAAGAGACGCCAGACGCTCTTCGCTTCCATCAAGCAGTTCGGGAGTTCCCCGATCCCAATTCTGCAAAAGATGGCACAAAGCGAGGCGCGGCAATAAAAGCACCAGGGAAGGGTCGATTTCTTTCACAGAAGTTAGCTTGTCTCCGAACTCTTTCTTAAAAGCATCCTGGAAAAGGGCCAAAGTGAGCGGGAAGTTGAACGAGACGGCCTCCGGAAGCTTGCGGGTCGCCTTCTGGAATTCAGGCTCCAGATCTCGAATGAATTGAACGTGGGCGGAGCGGACGGCTCCAAGCCGCCGGACAACCTGGTCCAGATCCACCTGCGGGCGCGAAAGCTCCCTTTCCAACGAGCTAAGAGTTCCGGTATAGCGAGCCGACGGGAAATAAAGAGTAAATACTTCCTTGAAAATATCCCTGCTCAAGATCCGCTCCGCTGTCCGGATGTAGACGTCTTTCCGGAAGCAGTCCACTTTCGGCAGGCCAGCCAGAACAGCCAGATCATCAAGAGAGGAAAAATAATTTGATCGATCTTGCCGGGAGCGCGAGTCTTGATAAACTCGAAAACAATTTTTTACTTTGCCGACGCCGCTCACGAGGTGCGAAGAAAGAGGGCTGGAAGGAGCAACTAAAACTTTTCCTGCGCTGACAGAGGGCTGAACCGAGATCATTTTCTCTCATTTTTCAAATACGCAACGGCAAAATTATACCGAAAACTTTTCAATAAATAAACGTGAATGATTTACTACAAACTATCAATTCTTTCACAATAATACATATTAACAAAACATTTTACAGAAAAAATAACCACCGAGCACACCGAGATCACCGAGAGAGAAAGGATAATTTGAACCACTGAAGAAGATCAAACGATGATTCTTCGAATCCCGTCTTTTAAAACCCTAACATTAAAATTGATCAATAGACCAACCTTGCATCCCAATAGTTTGAGATATGTGACGAGCTGAGCCTCATGAATAGGGGTCAGGTCTGCGACAGATTTAATTTCGAGCACGACCTTCCCTTCAGCCAACATATCGAGTCTGTAACCGCAATCCAGCTTGATCTCTTTATACACAATCGGCACAGGCTTCTGCCATTCTACACTCAGACCTTTCAGCCCGAGCTCATAAATCAAACAAGCTTCATAGGACGACTCCAATAAACCTGGGCCTAACCCTCGATGCACTTCAATGGCTGCGCCGATGATTTGCTTCGTTAGAGCATCGTGAGGACGGTTTGTGAAATCAACAGCTGGAGGATCTATGACTTCGATCATCTGGCAAAAACTCGTAACGCGATAGAATATGCGGATCAACCAATTCAAACAACCTCTTCTCTTTCTCGGTGATCTCGGTGTCCTCGGTGGTTCATCTTTTTTCTGCAGCACCCTTCCCTGCTCTCAAATACATTTGATTTCGCGGGGATCAACCAATTCAAACAACCTCTTCTCTTTCTCGGTGATCTCGGTGTGCTCGGCGGTTGATCTTTTTTCCTGCATCATATGCATGCTTCCCATCTTTCAAATAAATTTGATTTAGGGTAGATCGAAGCTATGCCCTGGAATCTCGCCGAGACCATCAAGCAGCCCGCTAAATTCGACTGCCTGAAACCTGAAAGGGTTTTGGAGATGGAGGCGCTCGAGTTCACCCCATTCCACCTGATCGCGCTGATCCTCTTTGCCCTCGCGATCTTCCACACTCTCTCGGTGTACAAAGTCCACGCCTGGGCCCACTCGCTGGAGATGCGGCAGAAAAAAGAGAGGCGCAGCCTCGGAATCCATCTGCTCTACTTCCTCTCTGAGGTGGAAGTCATTTTCGCTTTCTGGGCGATTCCTCTCTTTTGCGTGATGATCTACTTCTACGGATTCACCGACGCCCTCGAGTATATCAACACGCGCGATTATACGGAGCCGCTCTTCGTCGTCGTGATCCTGTGCCTGGCGTCGACGCGGCCGATCGTCAAGCTGGCGGAGGGCGCGATCAAATGGGCCGCGAAAGCGCTGGGAGGCACTTTATCCGCGTGGTGGTTTACGCTCTTGACCGTGGGGCCTCTTCTAGGCTCGCTGATCACGGAGGCCGGCGCGATGACGCTCTGCGCGCTGCTTTTGGCCAGGCAATTCTACCAATACCACCCAAGTCCGAAGCTTGCCTACGCGACCCTGGCGCTCCTCTTTGTGAATGTCTCGGTCGGCGGCGTGCTGACCGATTTCGCATCGCCTGCAGTGCTGGTTCTCGCCCACTGCTGGAAATGGACGACGCTCGACATGCTGACCGATTTCGGATGGAAAGCGGCGCTCGGCATCGTCCTTTCAAATCTGGTTTATTGGGCCTACTTCCGCAAAGAACTGCGGGGGCTGAATTTGCGCAGAAGAGCGCACAATGTGCTGCTCCGGATGCAAAAACCGGACGCTCCCGTTCCGATTTGGGTCACGCTCGTCCACGCGGCGTTCATGGCCTGGATCGTCTTGGTGGCCCACTATCCGGCGATCTTTATCGCGAGCTTCCTCTTCTTCGTCGGTTTCCACCAGGCGACGCGCCACCACCAAGCGCCCATCCAGCTGGCGCGCCCGATGCTCGTCGGACTCTTCCTTGCCGGCCTTGTCATCCACGGGGGGCTCCAGGGCTGGTGGGTGGTCGATCTCTTGCAGGGGCTTTCTCCGATCGCTGTTTTGGGCGTCGCGATCGCGCTCACCGGCTTCAACGACAATACGGCGATTTCCTATCTTTCAACGCTGGTTCCAAACTGGGGCGAAATCTACGAGTATGCGATCTTCACAGGCGTCATCGCAGGCGGCGGACTCACCGTAATCGCCAACGCGCCGAATCCTGCAGGCTATGCGATTCTGAAGCGGTTTTTCGAGGCGGGGATCCGCCCTGTGAAACTCTTTCTCGCTGCGCTGATCCCTACGGCGATCCTCTACGCCATCTACTATTTCTTCGGCCCGCTCTTCTGAGCTTCCCCCGGGCTGGGAGCTTGAGGCCGGACGATCGGATCACAAACAACTTTATCCGCCCGGAGAGGGGCGGGAGAGAGAGTGGGAACTTCTCCGCAGGAGGAGATCTCTTTCCCAAAAATTCGAGCCAGCTCCTTTCCGACCCAGAGAGCATCCGTAGGAGCCATGGGCGAAATGATGATGGAGAGTCCGTCAGGCTCTTTGGAAAAATGGGCGCGCCGCCTTAATTCGCTCCAGCTCCGCAAGCTGAAATCGCGCGCGCCATCGGCCAAATTGAATTCGATCCGATACACGGAAGAAGGGACCTTCTCCTCTTTTCTGACAAGAAGAGAAATTTTCTGGCAGCTTTTGAGATAGAGTTTTCCTGTCAGCGCCTCCACTTGTGCGGAGAAAGCGGCGCAGCGTTCGGCTGTTTCGAAGGTGAAGACGGCCATGAATCCTGCGCGCGCTATTTTCACGATCCCGAATTGGGAGAAATCGCCCGCAAAAAAGCGGCGGGCCGCCTCCTCAGTCTTCTCTTTTGACACAAAGGAAATTTTCAGAGTGCGCGGAAAGTTCTCTCCTAGCGTTACCGATGCGAAGCCAAAGCTTTCGGATATCTGCGCTGCCATAAATCCCTCGGCTGAAAAGCAGGCAAGAATACGCCGCAGAAAAAATTTTTACAACTTCGATAGAGCGCGGTAGCCGAAAATAATGAGCGGCGCCGAGGCAAGCAGGTAGAGGAACCAGAGGCGGGCGTCCCACTTGAGGACGAAGACCCCTTTGCTGGAAAAAAGCGCCATCATCAGACCGAAAAGGGCGAGCTGCACGCCCAAAGCGAGCAGGATCGTTGGGCCGATCATGGTTTTCCCCTCGCTTTCGGAAGCCTCTTCCATCGGGAGGACCGCTTCCTGTTCCTGGGGAGCTTCTTCTTCGGCAGCCTGCGCGGGCGGGTAGAGAGATTTCGAGGTCTGCGTATTAACTGGCGCGGGGTTGAGCGCTTTGACCGATGAGGCGGGGTTGTAGGCAGGGTACTGCTGCTCAGGCTTTTCGGCGCGCAGGTCGGCGGCGCAAAAAGGGCAGACGATCACGTCGAGGTCCACTTCCCCTTCGCAGTTATAACACATTTTTTGACGCTTTTTCGGTTTCATATGCGTGCCCGGTTAAGGGCACAGTATATATGAGAAAGATTTTTCGATTAGCACCTTTTTTGCCCATCGGCTAAAATCAGTTTTTTTGCGGATCTGGCCGGATGAAAAAGTCCCGCAGCGCAGCTGCCTCCGCGGCTTAGCGAGGCAAAGAGGAATCGAAGCGGATGAAATCCGCGCTCCGACCGGGGAGGATCGATTCATCGAAGCCGCAGCAAGCCCAAAAAATGAGGAACGAAATGGTCGAGAGAAAAAAGCATGATGTGGCTGTGATCGGGTCAGGACCTGGCGGATATGTGGCCGCGATCAAAGCCGCCCAAATGGGCAAATCGGTCGCCCTGATCGAAAAAGGGCTGATCGGAGGCTGCTGCCTCAACGTCGGCTGCATCCCCACCAAGACTCTTTTATCCGGCGCTGCTGTCCTCCATAACGTGAAGAGAGCTTCAGAATTCGGCATTACGACCGGCCCCGTTTCGTTCCACTACGACCAGATGAAAAAACGGAAAGACCAGGTGGTCGGGAAAATTCGGATGAGCCTGGAAGGACTGATCAAGACGAACAAGATTACGATTTATAGAGGCAATGCCGAGTTCGAAACGCCGTTTTCGCTGAAGATCGTTGGACAGGATAATGTGTTCGTTCAGGCGGATCGAGTGATTATCGCAACCGGGTCCGTGCCGATGGATATCAAAGCCTTCCCCTGCGACCACGAGCGGATCTTGAACTCGACTTCGATTCTTGAACTGATGCAGGCGCCAAAGAGTTTGGCGATCGTAGGCGGCGGCTACATCGGCTGCGAATTCGCCTCTTTGTTCGCGGAACTGGGAACAAAGGTCACGATTCTCGAAGCGCTGCCGACGATTTTGACGGCGCAAGGTCCGACGGTGTCTCAATTCATGACGAAAACGTTTACTGCAAAGGGCATCGACATCCAGACGAATGTGAAAGTGCAGACCATTCAGAATCGAGGCAAAGCCGTTTTGATTACGCTGGAAGGCGGCAAGACGATGGAAGCCGAAATGGCGCTTGTTTCGGTCGGGAGAAAGGTCTATACGGACGGGCTGAAGCTCGAAAACGCGGGGCTGAAGACGACGGAGCGAGGCTTTCTGGAGACGAATGACAAAATGGAAACGGCCGTGCGCGGGATCTACGCGATCGGCGATGTGACAGGCAAATGGATGCTCGCCCATGTCGCCTCCCACCAGGGCGTCGTCGCGGGGATCAACGCTGCGGGCGGCGAGGCGGCGATGCACTATGAAGCGGTGCCCGCCGTCGTCTTCACCTCCCCCGAAATCGCAACCGTCGGACTGACGCTCGAACAGGCACAGCAGGCTGGTTACAATGCAACGACAGGACTGTTCCCCTTCCAGGCTCTCGGGAAAGCCCAGGCCGCAATGGAAACCGACGGCTTCGCCCAGATCATTTCCGACAAAAAGACGGGGCAGATTTTGGGAGCGATTGTGATTGGGCACGAGGCGTCCAACCTGATTGCCGAAATGGCGCTGGCGATTCAAAATGAACTCACTCTCGAATCGATTGCCGATACGATCCACGCCCACCCCACCGTGGCCGAAGCGTGGCACGAAGCGGCGCTGATCGCCCTCGAAACTCCGATTAACTTCCCGCCCAAAGCGAAACGATGAGCAAGCTGAACGTTCTCCCTGAAAATCCCGAAGAAGGAACCGGAAGGTTCCCCTCCTGGCTCCATCGGAAGCTCCCTCCCGGCGGGCAGATTTTCAAGACGAACGCGATCTTGGAAAAATACAGGCTCAATACCGTATGCGAAGAGGCGAAATGTCCGAACCGCTTCGAATGCTACACGAAAAAAACAGCCACCTTCCTCGCTTTGGGCAAAGAATGCACCCGGAACTGCGGCTTCTGCGACATCGATTTCAGCAAGACG
Organism: uncultured bacterium; assembly: GCA_964415395.1. Classification (GTDB taxonomy): domain Bacteria; phylum Chlamydiota; class Chlamydiia; order Chlamydiales; family SM23-39; genus CAYPZU01. The sequence continues at coordinate 3,701 of CAYPZU010000046.1, read as the reverse complement.
CCGAAAGCGCCGGAAGCCGACGAGCCGGTCCGGATCGCGCATTCGGTCAAAGAGCTGGGACTTAAGCATGTAGTCATCACCATGGTCGCCCGCGACGATCTGCCCGATCAAGGCGGGTCCGCCATCGCCGCGATCATCCGCGCCGTGCGCCTCGAAAACCCGGATGTGACTGTCGAAGTGCTCACCTCCGATTTCTCCGGAAATCTTGCCGCCCTTGACCTCGTCCTGGCCGAGCGCCCAGAAATCTTCAACCACAACATCGAAACAGTCCGTTCCCTCTCCCCGCGCATCCGGCACAAAGCCGAATACGACCGGACACTCTCGGTTCTAAAACACGCCAAACAGTCGGGCAAAGTCTATTACGTCAAATCGGGGATCATGCTCGGCCTCGGCGAAACTCCCGCTGAAGTGGAGGAGACGATCCGCGATCTCTACCAGGCCGGCTGCGACGTCATCACGATCGGCCAATACCTCCAAGCCAGCCGCTCCAAGCTCCGCGTCAAAGAGTTCGTCCATCCCGACCAGTTCAAAGCGTATGAAACATACGGCTTATCCCTTGGCGTCAAGCACATGTACGCAGGGCCGTTTGTCCGCTCCAGCTACAACGCAAACCTCTTCGTCCGCGGCCTTGCCATCGAAAGTTAAAATGGGGAGAAAAAAGTTCCGGATTTCAACAACTACGGCTTCGAAGGGAATCTCGTCATGTCCTATCCCTTTTAGAAAAGCATTCCAGCGCGCTTTTGTCTTTTCGATTGGGTGTGTTGCATAACCTCGATTCAACGAGAGCAGCCCTCTTTCATACCAAAATCAACGATCAAACGATGGAACGATAAAAACGATAGGGAAGTAAATTATAAAATCTTATCGTTCAAATCGTTATATCATTCCATCATGACTTGTTGGCAATAAGACAAGTCGTTTCAAGCTAAGAGTTGCGCAACACTCCCTTTCTTCATATGATAAAAATGTAAGCACTTATTCTATTCTGTATGCATTTTTATCAAAGCAAAACTTTCCATCAACCGAACTACTCCAAACTGACAATCAATCATTTACGCTCATTTTTATAGTTGGCGCATAACAGCCCAATCCCTTTTATGGAGCGGTCCCTATCCTCCCAGATCCTTTTAATTCTACCCCGCCCTTGCTCGATAAATAGCGAATACCTATGGTGCGCCTTAAGGCTTTCTATGCGCAAACCACAGGTTCAGGTCGCTACCGTTATCCTCGCCGGAGGCCAGGGCACCCGCCTGCACCCGCTCACCCTCCACCATTCCAAGCCAGCGATTTCCTATGGCGGAAGATACCGGCTCATCGACATCCCTATCTCCAACTCGATCAATTCCGATTTCCGGCAGATCTTCGTCATCGCCCAGTATCTCTCGGGCGAGCTGCAGCACCATATCAGCCAGTCCTATCATTTCGACGTCTTCAATCCCGGCTCGGTCGATGTGCTGACGCCCCAGATGGCCGAAAACGGAGAGAAGCAGTGGTTCGAAGGGACGGCCGACGCGGTGCGCAAGAATTTGCCGACGCTGCTCAAGTCAAGCGCCGACTATTTCCTGATTCTCTCGGGAGACCAGCTCTACAATCTGGATTTCCGCCAAATGGTCTCGTTTGCGCAGGAAAAAGAGGCCGATCTGACAATCGCCGCGCTCCCCGTTTTGGAAAAAGAAGCGCGCCGGATGGGGCTGCTCAAGATCGATAAAAACAGCCGCATTCTCGACTTTGCAGAAAAGCCGGAAGATCTTGACGTCATGAAAAAATTCGTCCTCTCGGAGAGCTTTTTCTCCGAATGCAAAATCAAGCCCCCCAAACAAAATTCCTATCTCGGATCGATGGGGATCTACGTTTTCAAACGGGAATTTCTAATTCAGCTTTTGCAGAGCGACCAGCGGCACGATTTCGGCTACCACCTGATTACGAATGCCGTCCATCAAGCGAAAACGTCCGCTTTCATTTTCTACGGCTATTGGGAAGATATCGGCACAGTCGCCTCGTATTATGAAGCCAACCTTCTTTTGACCACGTCGAACCAGGGCCTAAACACTTACGATGAAAAGAATCCGATTTACACCCGTCCCTCCTTTCTCCCAGGCCCCAAAATCCGCTGCACGCAGATCTTCGATTCCATTATCTGCGAAGGGAGCGTCATCGAAGCAGCGGAGATTCGCCACAGCGTAATCGGACTCCGCTCCCGCATTGAGCAAGGGACAGTGATCCGCGATACGGTGATGATGGGAAACCATTTCTACATGCCCCCTGCCCATGAAGGGAAGCTGCTGCAGCCCGATTTCGGCATCGGGAAAAATTGCCTGATTGAAAAAGCGATCATCGACGAACATGTTCGGATCGGCGATAACGTCAAGCTAATCAACAAAAAAAAACTCCAGCAATATGAGAGCGACATCCTATATGTACGCGAAGGGATTCTCATCATCCCTGCGGGCGCGCGCATTCCGAACGGATTCGAATTTTAATACGTTCTTTTCCTTTTCTTAATCCACTCCCCTCCACACAATGAAAATTTTCCTTGCCTTGAAGATTTATTCCAGAGAAAATGCATTCCATTTTCATCGACGCCTGTCTTCTTTTCTTTTCGATGGAAATCCTTGGGAATAAAAAGATTTTCGTGGTGCGAAACAGGACATGAAAGAATCCTTCCTTACGCTGACTTTGAGAGGCGTTCTTCTCTCGTCCTGTTTGACATCCCCTCTGATTGCCGACGTCGATTCATTTTTTGAAGGGACCCTGCTCGCCCGCAGAGACTGCGACAATCGCCCTCCGCAAGGCCCTCCCGGTCCGCCCGGCACTCCTGGCCCCACCGGTCCTACCGGCGGCGGCGGTTCCGGCACCGGAGGCACTGGTCCCACCGGCCCTACAGGATGGACGGGTCCTACTGGACCTACGGGACCGACTGGCCCCACGGGGCCAACGGGGCCGACAGGCCCCAGCATCACAGGGCCGACAGGCTCCACCGGACCTACAGGCCCCAGCTTTACGGGACCGACCGGGCCGACCGGGGGAACAGGGCCTACAGGTCCCAGCTTCACTGGCCCGACTGGGTCAACGGGACCCACCGGGCCTAGCATCACCGGACCTACCGGTCCGACAGGTGAAACGGGTCCCACCGGGCCTGGATTTACTGGCTCGACCGGTCCTACGGGACCAACAGGCCCAGGTTTTACCGGACCTACAGGCCCCACAGGGCCAACAGGACCAAGCGTCACCGGACCTACTGGCCCTACTGGCGAAACGGGTCCTACCGGCCCGGGATTTACCGGTCCTACCGGGCCTACTGGTTCAACAGGCCCAACAGGGCCAAGCATCACTGGCCCGACTGGTCCAACTGGTGAAACAGGACCGACCGGACCGGGCGTAACTGGGCCAACAGGACCCACCGGATCTACAGGGCCAACAGGACCTGGCATTACCGGACCCACTGGCCCTACCGGCGAAACAGGTCCTACCGGGCCAAGCGTTACTGGACCGACAGGGCCCACAGGATCTACCGGGCCTACCGGGCCAAGCGTTACAGGCCCAACAGGCCCAACGGGTCAAACAGGACCCACAGGGCCAAGCATCACGGGACCCACAGGGCCAACAGGTTCAACGGGACCGACAGGACCCACAGGACCCAGCATCACCGGTCCCACTGGCTCCACAGGGCCGACTGGAGCTACCGGTCCCACAGGACCCAG
>CAYPZU010000045.1:0-17617 GCA_964415395.1 uncultured bacterium | reverse complement strand
CCCTGAAGGTATACTGCTTCATCTTTTTTCTCTGGGTTTCTATACCACCATAAAATATTGTCAAGACAATCTATTTTGAGGGCAAGCGTACGTTCTTCTGAATTTAATTTTCCAGCCATTTTATAGAGGTGATTGTTAAATACATCTTCACATAGGTTGTCAATGGTAACTTCATCAGGCAGATTTAAAAATTCTTTATCAAGTAAAATTTCTTTATTTTTGATCATTTGATCGAATTTTATTTTTGCAGCATTTTCTTCAAGTCTATCCAAATAATTTTCAACAACAGATTTTAATTTAAAACAATTAATTGCTAGTTCAGATACAGTGTATTTTTTTTTGATAATAAGAAAATCAATTAACATTACAAAAAAAGTTCTTTTATCTTTTTGTGAGTATTGTTTTCGTAATACTTTTTTGTCAAGCCAAAATAAAAGATCATCTTTAGAGAAATCTTTATGATCATATACAATTGGTAATTTCATTTGTTCTGAACGTACAAATTTATCCTTCTCTACATCAATTTTCTGTACTCTATCCTGATCATAATACAAATCAAATTCATCAGGAAGGCTTTGTTTTGTTAGATCAAATTTATCACTGATAAGATCCTCATAGAACTCTAATTTTCTGTAATTGTCATCTTTTACGGCTAAAAATGGCACTTTGATATTTTTATCAGAATTGACTTTTTTGTACACATTAAATTTTTTAACCGTTTCAGTTAATTCTCCAGTTAATTCCTTCAGATCACTTGTAGAGTAACCGTTTTCGATTAACCCTTTTTCAAGATTATTTGCAGCCTCACTAAAGTTTCTTGAGGATGTGAATACGTATGAACAATTTAATTCCTCATGTTTTTTCTCTTTAACATTAGGTAATCTGAGAATCCTGCCTATTACTTGCTCTACAGCAATTTTTGCGCCTATGTTTGCTACTGAAATCAAAACATATGCAAATGCATTATCCCATCCTTCCTTTAATGCAGCTACTGTAATGATATAACGAATAGGGCAATCCTTTTCAAATATTTCATTACCTAACTTGGTCAAATCGTCTTGTGTTCCAGTTCTGATGGCAATTTGTTCTTCAGGAATTTTACAATCATTTTTGAGAAATTCTATAATTTTCTGGACATGTATTTTTTTAGCATCTATTTTTTCTTGTTCTGCTTGAATTAGTGCTATTGGTCTGATGTACTCCCCTTTTTCCTTTTTTGCAATATTTTCAAGCTTATCTCTTTCTATAACTCCATCACGAATTGTCTGTTGCCACTGTGCAATATTTTTTAACCAAATTGGTATTTTTACCATTTTTTCTTCTTTTAGTTCTCCAGCAGTTACATTAACCAGAACATTGCTTTCAGGCATTGGTGTTGCAGTGTATTCTACAACAAATGCTGGATTCATTTCCTTGAACATCGCGGTAGATAGAATAGTCTTTACATGATGTCCTTCATCTGCAATAATTATTGGGTTAGATATTCTGATAACATTCATTAAAGATATTGTTATCTGATCATCTGGATCTTTTTCTAATATTTTTTTTAATTCATCTGGAATCTCTTCAAAGTGTTCTAATAGACTACCGTTTTCGCCATAAACTTTTCTTCCTTCTTTGTCTGCAATCCTAAATGCACTTACAGTTGAAACAATTATGCATAGATTATCCTGTATGTCTGATTTTTTTATAGAAAGTGCTTCTTTAATATCCATGATAAGTATATTATTTGAAAACTTTCTGTCAAGCACTTCACGATATGGATGATTTCTATCTTTTAGTGCATTAATTATCTGTGTTCTAATTGCATTAGTTGGTACAAGCCATAATACAAGACCTTTCTGATTTCTAGATTCTGCAAATTTTTCATAAATTGAATCCAATATGTAGCATGCAACTAGTGTTTTACCGCCGCCTGTAGGAATTTTTATGCAGATATAAGGAATATTACCTAATCCTTGTGATTGATATTTTTTCTGTGTTGTCATGTAAAATCCTATATCATGTCCTTTGTCTGAACCAAATTGCCTTATGCTATCTAGATACGATTCAAATTCTTGTATGGCTCTTTTTTGGTATGTTTTTAGTTCTAGCATTAGAATTCTCTAACCTCATATGGTATTTGTTTAAAAATAGTGTTGTATTTTTCTAACAAACTATCATCTAATGTACATTTGTCAGCATAGATTATCTTATTTTTATGTCGATCTAAACTGATTAGAAACTCTCTATCTAAGCTATTTTTTCCGATTCCATTGAAGATTAGATGGTATTCAGTGTCATTGTAGACATCTAGAAGCGTTTTGTTGATCTTTTTTGTATTTAGAATCGTCTTTGTTTCTGTGAAATAGACATATGATGCTAATTCCTCAAATGTACACGTTTCATTTATTCTACCGTCAGAATTGAATAATCTCTTATCAAGAACTGCATATTGAAATCCACCACCAATGCCTGGAATATCTCCATACCCCTCAATCACTTTTTTCACTCTTTCCGAAGTAATTTTTTTGCAAATTTCAGGTTCTATTTCTACTAAAATGAATTTTCTATTACCCTCATCTTCTTTGTTTAATTGTAAAACAGCTTGAGCAGTAGTACCCGTTCCAGCAAATGAATCTAAAATAATATCGTTTTTTGTTCCAGATAAACGTAATATCTGTTTGATTAATCTTGTTGGTTTTGGAGTTGGGAAAAGATCATCCGATTGTTCAAACAATTCAATTAATTCTTTTTTGGCTTCATCTGTATGTCCAGCTTCTTGATAGAAAAACAATGTTGATGCTTTTCTTCCTTGTTGAACTTCATTAAGAAATTGTTTAACACTTGGTATTGCATCACCATTTTTTCCAAACCAAACTCTATTATCTTTAATCAATTCTTGCATTTTGGTTTCGGAAACTGCCCAATGTTTTCCTGATGGAGAATTGAAGACTTTGCCGCTTGGACTTGTAACTTCATAGTGCCCATTAGTTCTCTCTTCATTAGCAATAAGATCCCCAGGCTTCCAGTCACCGCGTGGATCATTATCGGGATTTTTGTATGCTTTATCCATCTTTTCAGTTCTTGGTAATAGATTGAAATGTGCATTTTCAATGTTTTTTGCATATGATACAACATATTCATGATCAATGGAAATTCGTTTTGATTGATTTTTTGGACTGTAAACTTTTTGCCAAACAATGTTTGCAATAAAATTTTCTTCCCCAAAAATCTCTTTTAGTATAGTTTCAAGATTATTATGTTCATCATCATCAATCGATATGAAAATTATTCCATCATCACTTAGTAATTCTTTTAATAGTTTTAATCGTGGATACATCATACAAAGCCATTTATCGTGACGTGTAAGATCTTCATCTTGTTTACCAACTGTTTTACCTAGCCATTTTTGGATCTTTGGAGAATTGACATTGTCATTGTAAACCCATTTTTCGTTTCCGGTATTGTACGGTGGATCAATATAGATACATTTTATTTTATTTTGATAGTGAGGCAGTAATGCCTTTAATGCCTCAAGATTATCTCCTTCAATTATGAGGTTTTCTGAATTTCCTACTGATTTTGATTTATTTTTTTTTAATAATCTAAAAGGAACACATTTGTCATGATTTACAACAGCATCTTTTCCTATCCAGTTTAAAACAGGCACAAAAGACTTTTGGAAATACTGTTTCTTAAGTCTTAATGTAATTTGAATATGTAAAATTATTATTTTAAATTTCAGCAAATTTTCATGTCCAATTAAACATAAACATGTTGATTTAGATCATTATACACAAATTTGAAATTTCATGAAAAAAGATTTACAAATATTAGATGCTTATTATAATTTCATAACTGTTTAGAATCTTCTTTCCTTTGCCTTCGAATCAGAAATTGATTTGAGATTTTGTATTAATTCTACATAAATCACTACAGGCATGATTATTCCTATAATCAATCCACATGATTAGAGAATTATAATAGAAAAGTATAAAGCTCAGAACTTCATACTATTACTAGGCATGAACCACGCAAAAATCGTGGTATTGGGATGCGATCTAACCACCAGACCCGCTACTCACATAAAATCACTATTTGATTTTGTTTCTTCTTATAATTAAATTCGTAAATAGGTTGAGTTTTCTATTAATTCGTTAATCAGATCTGGATTTTCAATTACAAAATCTTTTTCAACAAAAATCAGTATTTTTGGATATGAAGTAACCAATTGATAATTCTTAAACTTTGGATGTGTGATAATTTCATCTACATGTCCTAACGGATCCGGTTTGCCTAAAAATGAAATGATCTCACTTTCAAAACTTGATAATGTTTTTTGTGGATAACCCTGAGCTGCTATATTGACGATCATGATTTTTGGTTCAAAACTATAAAATCGTTCAACATCAAATCCATGCTGTGTTACATAGACGTCATTTAATGTATAGTCATATGCTTTCCATTTTGAATAGTAAGGTATAGCACCTGCATCAACAGCTATCCCTATTGTATTGTTTTTGAGATTTTCGTACTTGCCTAATATTTTCCCAATTTTTATGTGAGAGCTTTCTAGTATTTTTGATTGCCCGTCTGCCATTGCTCTGGCAGTTGTATTTGTCGGTAGATTATATACAATTAATAGCAGAATCACAAATATTGTTACCGTCTTTGCATATTTTCCAATAATGATCTTTCCTTTTATCGAATACAGCGAAAAAATTGAAAGCGCAAGCAAAACTGGCACCATGTGGAAATAATATCTGTAAAAATAATTAATCCATTGATTGATGAAGAGAAATGGAATTACTGTCACAATTATTTGAATAATTAAATAACTAGACTGTGAATTCTTTAGATTATTTTTCAGGTAAAGTAAGATCAGTAAAACATGAGGAATAACAAATACAAAAACCGCAGCAAGTTCGTAAATGTTTCTTATTACATCTACAATCTCTGTTGATTTTTTTACATAAAATGGGTTAGGTAGTGGCTGACCAAAATAATGATAATTCCAAGCCACAAGAGAAACAAGGAAAAGTGTTGGAATCAAAAATATTACAAATTTTTTCAAGTTAAAAGACTCCTTCAACAGTATTTTTGAGTAAAATTGATGTATGATTATTGTAAATGCGACAAGAATTCCTTCATATCTTGTAAATGTACAAAAAATTATGAATAGAATTGTTGTTATAAGACCAAATCCACTTTTGGCTCTCAAAAATCTAACATATGAGTATGCGGATAGCGTAAAGAGACAGATGAACAGTGTAGTCTCAAGCCCTGCAATTGCATGGATGGCAAAATATGGAGTGGCAGCTAATGCAAGAGATGGTATAAAATAAAACTTGAATTGGCCCCTCGTTAATTCCTTTAGGAGAAATCCAACTACTAGAATTGTAATTGCACCTGCTATGACCGTAAGAATTTTGTTAAAAATTACTGCATCAAATCCGTTTACTATTCCAACAGCAACTAAAATTATGTGTAAATAACTAGTAAAGCCAAATTCCTGTGTCTGGTCGTAATTCCATGAAAATCCATAACCATTAGCTAGATTCTCCGAATATCTGAATGCAATAAACCCGTCATCTATTGTAAAATGAGCATACTTTAGGGAAAGTACTGTGAACACAATTATTGCAAAAATAACTATGGAAAAATTTACCATTGATTCTTTTTGCATAAACTGCTTTTCCGATTGTCATTATTGTTATAAGTGTTCTTTGAAAAAATTACTAATACGCGGTTTTATCGTCTTGGTAATAGCATAGCTGAATTTTTTAAGTATCTAATAACTAAATCGTTGAGGATGAAAGTTTCTGTATCTGTTATTGTGCCGGCATACAAGGAAGAAGTTTTTATCAAAAATGCACTTGAAAATCTTCTTGTAGTTTTTAGAAATTCCATTCGTGAGTTTGAGATAATTGTTATCATAGATGAGGCCCCAAACGACAAAACATTGGAAATTGTTCAAAATGTTAGCAAATCCGCAACGGAAATTGTCATAATATCAAGAAAAGGAAAACAGGGAATTGGCAGTGCAATTCGTGAAGGTATAAAGAATTCATCTAAAAATGCGATACTTATTGCCACTGCAGAAATCTCTGAAGATCCTGCAGATTTAGCAAAAATGCTGGAAAAAATGGATGATGGTTATGATATGGTCTTTGGGAATCGATTTTACAAAAATGCAAAACGTGAGGGATATGCTTCAAAAAAATACTTTGGGAATCGACTTTGTAATTATGCAATCAAGATGCTCTTTGGAATTAAATCAAATGACATAACAAACGGAGTAAAAGTGTACAAATCCCATATATTGAAAAGCATCCAAACTTCTTCATATGGGTTTGAAATTTTTGCCGAAATTCCAATCAAAGCATACAAGAAAGGTTTTAGAAATTTTGCCGAAATACCAATATCTCACAAGGCAAGATCTGATGTGTACTCTAAATTTAATCTAGCAAAAGAGGGAAGACGATTTTTCTTGACTGTTTTGAAATGTTACTTTTTTAATAATTGAAAATGATCCTAGAAAAATTAAGATAGTAATAAACTCAAATCTTTTATCCAATTTTTGACACTTGTTAATTCCTGTTTTTTGACAATGTCTAATTGTGTTAACTTGGAGTATATTTTCAACAAGTTGTCTTCTGGAGAATTTGACAGTGGCATTTTATCTAATATTTCAATTATCTTGTTTGCAAGCAGATAACAGGGAATTTCACTCTGAAAGTCCGAAATCAAATTGTGTTTGTTTCTATCTTGAAACATTGTAGGTCCAGTAAATCCCAAATAAGCGTCATGTTCCCACAAACATCGTTGTGCTATGTATCCTCTTAAGATGTCCGTAACCCTAAAGCTTACTGTAACTGGAAGATAAAGATACCAAAAAAATAGTTTTTTCCAAATGGTATTCTGCGAATTGAAAGGACAATACACACCATTATTCAATACAAATTTAGACTGTTTTTCAGAGAAATTTAATCGGTTACCGTTTGTTAAACGAAATATTGCATCAACATCAGGATCCCCATTTACTAATCCTTGCCATATGCCTACACTAATACTGTCTTTTTTTACAATTTTTTTCCTAGATTTTTTCAAAATATCTTCTAGTGGAAAACCCCTAGGCCATATTCTCTCTTTAGTGAATTCTGAATACACATTGAATGTTTTGGGAGATAAAACAAAATTCATATTTTTAGAATTTGGAATTTCTGCCCAATTTTTTAACGGATAATTGTCGTCGTCAGTTTCAATTATCGTATTTGCTCCGTTGTTTATGGCATACAAATAACCAATATTTTTTCTCTGATAAGAGTTGTAGGGACATGTCTTTATTGTTAAAAATGGTAATTGTCTCTGTTTTTTAACATCAAGAAAAATAATCTTTTTATTTTTGTAAGATGGTGTTTTCAAATCTCCTACAAGAATTGCTTTGTATTTTGAATTTGCAATTTTTTGTATGGCTTTTGTAAATGGGTTTATTGTTGTTATAACTACAAATTTATCTGAATCCACAAACTACATAAAAAAAACAGATACATATTATTTTGTAAATTTCAGTCAACATATGCGGTAAGGATTTAACTATGTTTTCTGGCAATATTTCGATTGAAATCTAAACGTGCTCTCATTACTGGTATTACTGGACAAGATGGTGCATATCTTGCAAAATTCCTCTTAGAAAAAAATTATACTGTATTTGGCACATTTAGAAGGTTATCCACTCCTAATTTTTGGCGTCTATCCTACTTGGGTATATCTGATAAAATTAATTATATTTCAGCTGATCTGTTTGATTTTTCATCGTTAATTGAGGCCATAAGAATTGCAAAGCCTGATGAGATATATCATCTTGCAGCTCAGAGTTATGTTGGAGCATCATTTGATCAACCGCTTACTAGTGGTGAGTATACTGGATTAGCTGTGAATCGAATGCTTGAGAGCATACGACTCACTGATCCAAATATAAAATATTATCAGGCCTCATCAAGTGAACTTTTTGGTAACTCTGGCAAATCAAAACAAAATGAAAACACCCCATTTCAACCTCAAAGTCCTTATGCTACCGCCAAGCTCTATGGGTACTGGACAACAAAAATTTACCGTGATGGTTACAATATGTTTGCAACTAATGGTATTCTTTTCAATCATGAATCTCCAGTAAGGGGATTGGAGTTTGTAACAAGAAAGATTTCTAATGCAGTAGCGCAGATAAAGCTTGGATTTCAAAAAAAACTAATTTTAGGTAATCTTCAAGGATCTAGAGATTGGGGCTATGCGCCAGAATATGTTGAAGGTATGTGGAAAATGCTTCAACAAAAGAAACCTAATGACTATGTGTTAGCTACAGATGAAACTCATACAGTACAAGAGTTTGTAGAGTCAGCATTCTCTCATGTTGATCTAGATTGGAAAAAATATGTTATATCTGATAAAAAACTATATCGAATAAATGAAGTGAACTCATTACGTGGTGATTCATCTAAAGCAAAAAGAGATCTTGGTTGGAAAGCTAAAACAAAATTCAGTGACTTGGTTGGGATTATGGTGAATATGGATCTAGAAAGATGGACTAGATGGAAAAAAGGAGAGCATTTTCCGTGGGATGCATATAACTACATTGATGAAAACAAGTTGTTATTTAGAAAATTCAATAAAATATAGAGTCAAACATATGTGAGATTTGCTTTATACCATTCAATGGTTCTCCTCAATCCTTCCTCTAGTGTGATTTGAGGCTTAAACTCAATTTCGTTAAATGCTCTTTCGGTACTAACGCATCTCCGTGGCTGGCCATTTGGCATGTCGGTTTTCCATTCGATTTCCAAATTCACATTCATTATTTTCATGATTAAATTAACTAATTCTTTTATTGATATTTCTACTCCAGTGCCAAGATTGATGGGATCTGTTTTGTTGTATTTCTCAGCAGCTGTAATTAATCCATTTGCGGCATCATCAACAAACAGAAAGTCTCTAGTCGCTGTTCCGTCCCCCCAAACAGAAACAAATTTTTCCTTGTTTTGTTTTGCATTCCATATTTTTTTTATTAATGATGGAACGACATGGGATGTTCCGTCCTCAAAATTATCCCCAGGGCCAAACAGATTAGTAACAAACACTGTGATTGAATTAAAATTGTATTGTTCTTTGTATGCCATGGATTGAACTAACTGCATTTTTTTTGCCAAACCGTATGGGGCGGTGATCTCCTCTGGATATCCAGACCAAAGAGAATCCTCCTTTATTGGCTGTGATGTCAATTTAGGATAACTACAGATTGTTCCCAAAGAAATGAATTTTTTTACATCATTTTTTCTTGCTTCTTCCATCAAATGCGTACCCATAACTAAATTATCGTAGAATAATTCTCCTGGTTTTTCCTTGTTGAGGCCAATCCCACCTACATGGGCTGCAATATGGAATACATAATCTACACCTTTGGTTATCAAATTACAATTTTCTTTTATTCGTAAATCACATTCTCTTGAACTTGGTACTATGATGTTTGTAGCACCTTTCTTTTTTAGGTTCTCTACTACATGTGATCCCAAAAAACCAGTTCCACCAGTTACCAGAATTTTCTTGCTTTTCCAATCCATGTCACTTTTGATACACTCTAAAATATTTAATTTGTTAACATTTTAACTCTTCTCAATTAAAAATTTAAATTTTAAATTTTAGTACAATAAATCCAATAATAACACTTAACCATAAAGTCATAATTCTTACTAACAAAACTGAACTAAACGATGTAGTGTAGTCAATATTGTTAAGAAGTAATAATGCTAGCATGCCACCCTCTGCAATTCCTATTCCGCCTGGAATTAGTGATATTCCACCCAACAATGTGGATGATGTAAAAATAAATGCAACTACTGGAATTTCCAAATTTATTCTAAATCCGTCAAATATGAAAAATACTGCAAGTGACTCTGTAGTCCATGCTGCAATACTGTATGAAATGGATTTTACATATATTTTTGGTTTTAGTAAAGAACTAACTGTGTCATAGCTTAACAATATGTTTTTTGCATATTTCTTCAAAATAGGTAATCTTGAAATTTTTTCGAGTATTTTTTCAAAAATGCTTCTTTGTTGGCTCAAAATCATGAGTGATAAGGCAATTACAAACAACGCTATGATCAGAATTTTTTCCAACTCTATAAACCACATTCCGATTAGTAGTATGATTATAATTCCAACTAGATCATAGTATCTCTCAATGAAAACAATTGGAGTGGTTTTGGATAATGGTTGAGAGTGTTTTTTTTTGAGAATATGTGATTTGACTATTTCCCCTATTTTTGCAGGTGTTACACCGAATGCCATACCTGATAAAAAAATCCCAATACTCTCTTTCATTCCGATTTTTATTTGAGAAGATCTTAACAAAAAATTCCATCTGAGACCTCTGATAAAATATGATGTTACTACAAGTGGGATTATGAATAAGAGATTGTTTGTATTAAAATCCTGAAATTTTGTAATAAATAATGATATGTCAGAAAATATTAGAAATATTGCGTATAATCCAACACTACAAATGATAATTATGATTGTTTTTTTTGCAAAATCCAATAAATTGAAAATAAAAATTATGGGTATTAACTATATCACTAATACATAACTGTGTTTTATGATCTGTATGTTGATTTTTATTAAAACAACCAATTGATGTCTCTGTTATTCTGTAGTTGATAATTTGAAATAGTTTTTTATTAAATTAGATTTTCTAAAATTTACATGGTGGATTTGTGGATGCGAATTTTTGAGAGATACACATTACAGGATGTGTTGGGTGAGGTTCCAATATATGGTTCAAACCTGCGTGAAAAATTGGATTCTGATGTGTCTTTTCTGATAAAAAATCTTCATAAAAAAACACCGTCAGAACTGAAAGAACTTCTATCACAACATCTTAAAGCAAAACAAGAGATGACCAAGTTTTCAGGTGCAATGGCACTAGACCAATCTAAAATAGAGATGTTTCACGAGTTTTTAGCAAAATATATTTCGGAAATAGAGTCTATCATAAATTCAAAATAAAGAAAATGTTGTTTTATTCGTAATGGGGTATTTGGTTTGCCATTTCGTATACTGATTTTCTTTCCTGTACTAGATTCACAGTTACATTAAATTATTTTATGAATATTGATACTATTTCCTTATGGCGTCTCCTATATTCTGTGATTGTAGAAAACTCATCTAATCTTCGGCAATCTTTCTTAACAATGTGAATCTTGGCTTTTTTGGATCGATTTCCTCATGCATGTCAACATTGCTGATTATCTTTACCTTATAGTCCATCCAATGTTTTTTCATGTTTCTATAGTATGTGACTGGATTGTCTGTTATTTTTTCCTCATTCTCAGAAAACAATTCGATATTGAAAATGTATTTTTTTGATACGCGAAACAGTTCTTCTATTGATTTTTTGATATTTTGCGCATCTATATGATTGAATAAATTCCTTGTAAAGACTAGATCTATTGAATTATCCTCAAATGGAATTGCAGTTATGCCTCCTATTTTGAAACTGAATTGAGGCAAATTTTCTTTGGCCCTTGCTATGGCAAACTCTGAAATATCAACACCATTAACATCTAGTTCTTCTGGGAATAATTTTAGGTCATTTCCTGCATTACATCCTATTTCTAGAACGCTTTGCACTCGCAAAGAAATTGCCAGATCTCTGATGAATTTTGCCATTTCACCATTGTAGTTACTTTGATGATCTACTGCGTACTGTTTCCAGTATGAATCTAGTGGCTGCATTGGCAAGGAACCATCTTTGTATCAAATGTACAGTCGTGTGGACCATCTGACATTGCATCAGTTGGAATCTCTTTCATGCACTCAGAATGCCTTCCCTTTTTGCAAAACCAGCAAATCTGTTCTGCTGTCCCGCCAACTGAGCACGAATCCATCAAAGATATGATAGTAAAATCTGTAAAAAAACCTAGTTCTAGATGTAATGTAGCCACTGGACGAATCGTTCATCTTTGCCCATGGCCACATCCATGAATGAACTTTGCAGTGTTTTTGTGATGTTTCCCATTTTACCGTCTGCTATGGTGACATCATCTACTTGGGAAACTGACTTTACCTCTGCAGCAGTTCCAGTCATGAATATCTCATCTGCTGAATATAGATCGTCTCGCTCCAATTCTCGCTCTGTTATTTCCATGCCGTTTGATTTTATTATTTGAATTACACTGTCACGAGTTATTCCAGCTAAGCATCCTGAGCTTAATGGTGGTGTGTAGATTTGGCCGTCCTTTACTACGAAAATGTTCTCAGCACTACCTTCGGCTATCTTGCCATAGTGATTTAACATGATTGCCTCATCATACCCGTTTTTGAGTGCCTCTACTCTGGCAAGTGCCGCGTTTGCATAGTTTGATGCTGCCTTTGCCTGCATCGGCTGTGATCTAGAATCAATTCTAATCCAGCTTGAAATCTTACATTTTGCACCGGTTTGTTTTCCTGCCTTTGACTCACCCATCTTCCATTCCCAACAAGCAATGGAGACATCCACCTTGTTTGGAGTTGGAGTTAGGCCCATCGTACCATATCCATAATATGCCAGTGGTCTGATGTAGCATTCTTTTAGCAAGCTTGCCTTTACTGTCTTTATTATGGCATCCGTTATCTGTGATCTGGTAAACTCCATTTTCATAGAGTATAGTTTGGCAGATCTGAAGAATCGCTCCACATGTTCTGGTAGCCGAAATATGGCAGAGCCGTTTGGGGTGTCATAACACCTGATTCCCTCAAAGACTGCCGTGGAATAATGTAATGCATGAGTCAAAACATGGACCTTTGCGTCCTTGAATGGCACTAGTTTTCCATTCATCCAAATCTTTCCAACTTCTTTCATAGAATGTCGGAAATGTACAGGTAATTAAAAAATTATCCGAAAACCTCACGCACAACTAAATACTGGAAATTATATGAATGATATCATGGAAGTAGCGTCATCAATCATAGCTATGGCACTTGTAGTGGCAGGACTGATTGGACAGGGCTTTGAGATGAAAAAGATTCGCTCTTCAATTAGAACAGATGAGCAGATGAGCCCAAAGAACATCTTTACTGACAAGCGCAACTTCAAGTGGTACGCACTAATTGCTGCAGGTTTGATTCTTAGCTTTGCAAGATTTTAGAACTCGTGCCCAGCTCACAAAAAACTCTAGATGAACTATATAGATCAGGTCTAAATATTGCGATCACATAATAGTATCAGCGCGTGTTTTGGGTAACGCCGGGCTAATTCTAGACTATGGCCCATGAATAAACCCAGCATGGCACTCTTGGATTACCAAGGGCGCCATATACGATTTGTACTGCATTCAGGAGAAGGTGATTTTTGACCTTTCTGAATGTACAGCACGAATCGCTGTTTCTATATTATTTGCAGAATCATCCACGACAATAATGACACGTGATGTCTCTTCCTGTGCATCCATGTTTAGTATGTTGAGCCCTGCCTCGCCAATTCTGGAGCTGGCCTTGGATACAATTTGGTGGACTCGCCACATCTGATCCCCAATTAATGTTATGACTCCTCTGTTGTATTGAATAGTTGCTAACGGGTCAAATCCTAGAAAATACCTTTCATTTCGCTTGATATAATCTGCATCCAAAAATAAAATCCTAGTAAACTCGATGTCATCCTTGGTAAATGGAGATAATATGACAAACTCTGAATAACGTTTTTCTTTTTCCAGTGATTCCAAAAGAGTTTCGGCAGCAAGGCTTTCTATCTTTAGTATGGCGCAGTTTTTCTTGCCGGTCACAATTTTTAGTGGATGTTCGTTTTGGTTTTCTGATTTTCGCAGTATGGTTGTAGTTTTGTCTGGATTTTTCATATTGGTGATTATGATTGGCATGTCCACTCCATTTTCCAGAATCTCTTTGATAGCAATTGGGTCAAGAATCTTCATGCCAAACATGCCTGCAATTCTTGCCTCATTGTATGATAGCTGTGTGATATCTTGTAATTCCTCTGAGACAACTCTGGGATCTGCTGACACAACAGCACTGTCTTTTTCAAAGTCTACTCTGGTCTCGTATTTTTTGTGAAATAATATGCCTAGATCCGCCGCAGTTCTATCTGAACCTCCGCGCTCATATGTTGTTTCAACACCGTCGATTGTTTTTCCAATGAATCCGCCAATGGAGACGACTTGATTGTTTTTGACTAGTTCTTCTAGTGCACCCATTCTGGCAGCAGATTCGGATGCAAGGAAATTGGTTGATTCAATGTTATTGTCTGTTATGATCGGCCAGTTGTCATAATTTATCACATCTGATTTTAGCCCACTACCTTTGAGAATATAGCTCATCACATATGACATGAGGATCTCACCTGAAAATGCCAGCGCTCTTGAGCGTGTATCATCTGCAAAAGAGTGTTTTTGCATTGCATCCATAAATGCCTGCACTGACTTGTCCAAAAAAGAGTCGACTATTCTCTGACATTCTGCCCTGTATTGGTCTGATACTGAAGAAAGAATTTTTTCATATGATTGCCTGATTGGAGAAATGTCTGGGATTGTTCCCTCTTCTGCTTTTTTGCCAATGTATAGTGCCAGATCTGTTAGTGATTTTCTTTTTCCATCATGATTGGTAAGTGGTGCTGAGAAAACCGCAATTACCTTGGAGTCTTGGCTTAGCTGTTTGATTCTTGATATGATATCTGATACAAATTCACCATCAATTCCGCTTGCACTCCCGCCAAATTTTGCAACAACTAGTTTCTCCAAGTCAGTTTGTGTGAGATAAAAAACTACTTTTAAGGATTCGCGCTAATATGTTGGAGTATTATCTGTGATGCTTTTTTTGCACCATCTGTTTTGACTTGTGTGCGTTTTGACTCTATCCTTTGCGGAATTAGCGAGTCCAGCTTGAAGACGTCCTCAAATGAGTAGCCTTCTGTTTTTGCATTGTCTTCCTGCTCAAAATGGCCTTTGATTGGAATGAATATTCCCGGCGTACCATATGCTTTTGCCTCGTCAATTGTTGATTTTCCTGCAAGTGATATGACCAAATCTGATGCGTAGATAATCTCGTGTAAATTATTTACAAAGCCAAGATTTCTGATTTTTGTATTTTGTATTTTTAGTGATGGTCCTGACACTAGAACCAAATCATAATCTCCTTTTAGTTTTGTTATTGCATCTATGGTTTTATCAACTAGAAATTTTCCTGCATCTGTCCCGCCAACACTTGCTATGATTGTCTTTTTATCAAAGGAGAATCTTTTTCTTAACTCGTCTCTTGTGTGATCTGTCTGTCTTACTATGGGCCCCACACACCTGATATTGTCATGATCCTCACCTGTTTCAGGCATTATCACGGTATCACATTTTTGTATTATTTTCTTCATGGATTGATTCATCTTTTTTTCAATCATACTACCAATCCCACTTGTGAAACTAGTCTCCAAAATGTCTGTGATTAGTATGGTTGAAATCTTTTTTTGCTGCGCTACAGTCAGGGAGGCAAAATCCTCATCACTTACTATGATTTTTGGGACTAGATCATCAATGAATTTTTGTGATATCTTTTTGCAATTATTGTAATATTGGTAGTATTTCCAAAGCCACCGCAGTGATTTCTTTAATGCACCATTTTGAACATCAAAGTTAGGTGGTACGTATTTGTCATTTACTGAAAATCCATGCTCTGAGATTATCTTGGCAGCACTACTCCCAGTCATGAATTTGGTTGTGGCTTTGTCTAAAAATTCTGCGATTGCAATATCACGCGTTGCATGTCCTAGACCGATTGGACTACAGAAAAATCCTATATCTATGTGACTCAATGATTTTTGTGTTGCATCTCTCAAAGTTTAAATGGTTTCTGAAAAGGAATTTTGCTGGGCTCATGGTCCAGATCGGTTATGACGTCGCCCTTACACGGCGAAAATCCAGGGTTCAAATCCCTGTGGGCCCATACATTACGTATTAGCGGGCCCCTCTCAAAATGACCTTTCCATTAGGCAAGGCTCCAACGTATTCCCATCCTTCTGCGATGAGCCGTTCTGCCTCGTCTGCTGTTGCAACTCGCTGTCTGTATTGCCGCCTCTAATTCCTAGAATCTCTAGCACTTGGGCGAGTTGCTCAGTGTTCATGGACTCGATTTTAATTTTTACTTTGGTCTTTTGCAGCCTCATACTCCAATCTTAATCTCAGAAGCGTGGCCTTTACTGCTTCAAGTTCTTTCTTTGTCTCTAGATATTTTGAGTTAATTGATGCAACTACTGAGCCTGCCGCCTTTATCAGTTTCTGATTATCATTTTTAGAAACATTTGCTAATTCGGTTTCTGCTGCTGCCAACTTGTTATTTGCTCTTCTTAATTCTGATTCTTTTTCATTCTTTTTAGTTTGTAATGCTTCAAGATCAGCTTTTGCTGCTATGACCTGTGCGTTTATCTCCAAAAGTTCTGTTTTTGCCAATGATGTTTGATGTCGCAGCTCCGTGTATTCTCTGGTGATCTTGGACATTTCTTCAACCATGGAAGAAACATCGTTTTTCATAGTATCTATTTCCTGTCTGACTATCTGAATTTCTTCACTCTGTGGTTCTGCAGAAATTTCTGCTTTGAGTGACTGTATCTCAGATATCAAAGATTCCCGTTCTGATCTTAGTGTAGCAATCTCAGCTCTACTTGATTCTATTTCCTTCTTAGTTGTCTCAACTGACTGTATCTCAGATATCAAAGATTCCCGTTCTGATCTTAGTGTAGCAA
Organism: uncultured bacterium; assembly: GCA_964415395.1. Classification (GTDB taxonomy): domain Bacteria; phylum Chlamydiota; class Chlamydiia; order Chlamydiales; family SM23-39; genus CAYPZU01. Next base: position 864 of record CAYPZU010000045.1, on the reverse strand, counting down.
TCTCAGCTCTACTTGATTCTATTTCCTTCTTAGTTGTCTCAACTGACTGTATCTCAGATATCAAAGATTCCCGTTCTGATCTTAGCGAGGCAATTTCGTGCGCATTGGATTCTATTTCCTTCTTGGCATTTTCCAGCTCATTTGATGTTGAATCAAGCCTATTTCGATATGCTCCTAGCTCACGCTTTATTGTTTCAATTTGATCGAAATAATAATCAGATTCATAATCCTCCATTTTGACTGGCGGTTGTTTTACATCAGATTGATTTGGCGTTATTATTCTAAATGAGTCTAGTTTCTTGAATTCTGGTTTGATGTTGATTTTAGCAGACAACTCTTCTTCGATACTCTGTTCATCTGGATTTTCTATCATAACTGGGGTTGATTCTTGCTCTTGTGGTTTAATTCTTTCTTCAACACGTTGTGGCTCTTGAATTTTCTTTAATCCTGTCTTTTCCTTACCGCGTTTCTTTAAGACTATGATAAGAGCTGCTAATAGCAATAGTAGTACTGGTGATACATACACAATTGGAATCTCTGAAATCACTTTCTCAAAGTCAATTGCTTCAAGATTTGGAATATCAAAACGTAATATTTGATCTATGAATGAAACTGGCTTTGGTGTTGGTGTGATCACTGGCTCTGTTTGCACTGGTGCCGGTAGTTCTGGTGTTGGTACAGAAATTATTGGTTCTGTTTCGACTGGTTCTGGATCCATTTGAACAATGCATGTTTTTGTCGTTTCATCAAATATGGTTCCTACTCCACAAGGCGTTGGTGTGATCACAGGCTCTGTCTGTGTTGGTTCTGGTAATTCTGGTACTGGTACTGGTGCCGGTACCGGTACCGGAGTTACTGACTCTT
>CAYPZU010000044.1:0-18223 GCA_964415395.1 uncultured bacterium | reverse complement strand
ATCACCAATGTCTATTCGCGTCAGGTCAATGAGCTCGAGGCGGCTTCCGCCCGCAACTTCATTCAGAAAATCGAGACGACCCGCTGCCGGCAGATCATCTATTTGAGCGGATTGGCGAATGAACCGCAGCTCTCCCGCCATCTCGCCTCGAGGAAAAAGGTGGCTGAAATCCTCAAAGAGGGGAGGGTTCCGGTTACGATCCTGATGGCCGGGATCATTATTGGGTCGGGCAGCGCCTCTTTTGAAATCATCCGCGACCTGACCGAGAAACTTCCCGTGATGATCGCGCCAAAATGGGTCGACAATCTGACCCAGCCGATTTCGGTGCGCGACGTGCTGGAGTATCTTCTTTTGGTTTTGGGCCATCCCGCCTGCCTGAACGGATCGTTCGAAATCGGGGGCCCCGATGTAATGAGTTATAAGCAGCTCCTGCTTGAATTCGCCCGCATCCGCGGATTCAAGCGGAAACTGATCACCGTTCCCGTTTTGACGCCGCGCCTTTCCTCTTATTGGCTCCTTCTGGTCACGAGCGCCAATTTCGCTCTCGCCCGCTCGCTGATCGGCAGTCTCATCAACAACGCTGTCTGCAAAGAGAACCGGATTCAGAAGATCTTTCCGAAAAAACTCCTGACCTATGAAGAAGCGGTCCGGCTCGCTTTCACCCGGATTGAAGAAGACTGGGTTCCTTCGAGCTGGAAAGATGCGATGAGCGGCTCAGGGCTGAATCCCGATCTTTCGATCTATATCCAGATCCCCCGTTTTGGAACGCTTGTCGACAGGCAGACCGTTCCTTTTTCCCGTTCTGCGGATGAAGTGCAGAAAACGGTCTGGTCGCTCGGCGGCGATACGGGGTGGCTCACGATGAACTGGGCCTGGAAGCTGCGGGGGATTCTGGATAAATTTGTAGGCGGAGTGGGTTTAAGGCGCGGGCGCACCCATGCGACGAGGCTGAAAGCGGGCGACGCGCTCGATTTTTGGCGCGTGCTTCTCGCCGATGAAAAAAGCCGCCGCCTCCTTCTCTACGCCGAAATGAAGCTTCCCGGGGAGGCGTGGCTTGAATTTAAAATCGTCCCCTCGTCTTGCGGCGGCACGCTCTATCAGACAGCCACTTTCCGCCCCTCCGGCGTTTGGGGCAGGTTTTATTGGTACGCTCTTTATCCTTTCCACTTTTTTATTTTTCGGCGCCTTGCGATTATCATCGGAAAAGGTGTGAAATGAAAAAGTCGCTCTTCATCTTCCGGCGCGACCTGCGGCTGGAAGACAACACGGGATTAATCCGCGCTCTTGAATCTTCGGAGCAGGTGGTTGCCTGTTTCATCCTGACGCCCGAGCAAATCGATAAAAACCCGTACCGGAGCGACCACTGCCTCAAGTTCATGATCGAATCGCTTGAGGATCTCGCGGGGCAGCTCAAGGAAAAAGGGGGGAGGCTTTATCTTTTCAGAGGCCACCCGGACGAGGTTGTGGAAACGTGCATCAAAAAGCTGCAGATTGAAGGAGTCTTCGCCAACCGCGACTACACGCCCTACAGCATCCAGCGGGACAAAAAGATCGCCTCCGTCTGTAAAAAGGCGGGCGTCCCCTTCGAAACGTTCGACGACGCGCTGCTCCACCCTCCGGAAGATACCTTGAAGAAAGACGGCAAACCCTACACCATTTTTACGCCCTACTTCAAGAACGCCTCGAAATTGAAAGTGCCCTCTCCTGCCCCAAACCGGAGGACGAATTACTACAAAGGGCCAATCCCGTTCAGCGAGGATTTGCCGAAAATCTCCGCCAAAACCACGCTTGCCGGCGGCAGGGAACCGGCTCTTAAAATTCTCAGGAAGCTGGAGAGTCTTTCGAAGTATTCTGCTGAAAGAGATTTTCCGGCCGAGGACTCCACCTCGCACCTCTCGCCCTATCTCAAGTTCACGGCGATTTCGCCGCGGGAGGCGTATGCTGCGATCTGCAAACACTTAAGCCCCCACCATGATCTCGTCCGCTCTCTTTACTGGCGCGATTTTTTCAGCGCGATCGCCTTCTTTTTCCCGCACGTGTTCGGAGGGGCTTTTCATGAGAAGTACGACAAGCTGAAATGGTCGTATGACAAAAAGGCATTCCAGAAGTGGTGCGACGGCGAGACGGGCTTTCCGATCGTCGACGCGGGAATGCGCGAGATGAATGAGACCGGATTTATGCACAACCGCGTCCGGATGATCGCCGCTTCGTTTTTGGTCAAAGACCTCCACATCGACTGGAGATGGGGGGAGAAATATTTCGCGCAGACGCTGGTCGACTACGATCCGGCGGTCAACAACGGCAACTGGCAGTGGTCGGCGAGCACCGGCTGCGACGCGCAGCCCTATTTCCGGATTTTCAATCCGTGGAACCAGCAGAAAAAGTTCGATCCCGATTGCGAATATATCAAGAAATGGGTTCCCGAACTCAAGTCCCTTGATCCAAAAACCATCCACGATCCGGAAGGGGAAAGGGGGTGCTACCCCGAACCGATGGCGGAGCACGACGTCGAGTCAAAGCTCGCTCTCAAAGCCTACTGCTCCGTCAGCTTGAAAAAATAGGAGGATTCCGGCAGAGTTTTCGTTTTTTTAAACGGAGAAAATATGGCTACAGGAATATCTCAACAAGCGCATCGTCAGGAAGTCCCGGTTTTAGGGCCGCGTGAATTTGTCCCAACGATACGGTTGATCGAAGCTTGTCCCGTTCCAAACGTTCAAGCGAGCCTGGTTGCGCAATTCGCCCCTCAATTCAAAGCGAGATTCGCAGCCAATATGTCTATGGGGAAGGGGCTCTTTCCTGTTTTTTATGAAATCATGACTGCTCTGGATGCTCATCAATCTGGAGGCTCTAGGCCGATGGACACCCGCAAAGTTGCAAAGTCATAAGAGATCGGTTATTTCAGGGATCCGGAGATATCCTGGATCGGCTGTTTTCCCGTAATCGCTGTCCGCTTCAGCTTTGGCGCGTTCAGGTCGAACTTGTTCAAGTCGGCCATCTTGATCGACTGGTCTTCATAGGTGCGGAAGTAGTAGCGGAGCGTCTGCGGATCGCGGACCGTGGTGGCGAGCGTCTGGTCGGTATAGGTGACGCCGTGCTCGACGGAGCGGATCGCGCCGAGCGGGATGTCGAACTGGTTTAAGATGTGGAACGCCTGAAGAACCGATTCAGGAGAGGTGGGGGAGGGGATCGCGGTGAGGGAGAAAATCGCGGCGCGGACGAAGCGGGACGGAGGAGAAAAGTCGCCGGGAAGGCCGACGAGACCTGAGCCTTCCCCGAAAGGAATGAACTTCACGCCGCCCGCTGTAATGGGAGAGACGTTGTAGGGCGTCAGATTGATGAATTGGGTGAGGTGGGTCATGTGCCAGTCGAAGGTGGGCGAATTGGTGATGATGCCGAGCGGGTTTTCGTGGACGATGAGCTTGCCGCCGATCGGTTCGATGACGAGGCTCTTGCCTGTTTTGTCGATCACGATGTAGTGGAAGGGCGGCGGGGTAGGGCCCCAGCCGTTGATGACTGTCGGGGCGATTACAACGCCAGCGAGGGCTTCGGGGATCTCATCGACCGAGGCAAACTGGGTGAGGAGCCAGTTGGAAAAGTCGATCGGGGAGAGGGCCTGGGAGATATTTTCATCGGTGATCTCGGCGTATTCAGCGTAGTTCGGAAAGTAGAACACTCCTACGGCGAGCCCTTTTTCATTCAGGCCGTCCATCACGCCAGGAGTGTCGAAAGCCATGACGCCGATGGCCCCGTATTTCGACGTGTAGCTCATGCCGGCGCCTGAGGGAGTGGAGCCGGTGAAGGCGTAGTTGCGGGGAATTTCAAGGAGCGAGAAATCGATTTTCACTCCGAATTCGGCCGTTCTCCCGTGGACGACAGAGCCGTCTTTGGCAATCAGTTTGATCTCGGTGCAGGCAAAGGCCGAGGCAGTCCAGAGCAGGGCGGCGGCGAGTTTCTTCATGGGGCATCCTCTTTAAAAAAACGTCCATATTTCAGCGGTTTGCCTTCAGTCCAGGGGCAATAGGTATTGAAGAAGTCGATCCGGCTGCCCACAGGCGGATGGGTGGCGCGGAAGAAGACGTAGAGCGGGCCCGGGCGGGGATTGATCAGATCGGAGTTGACGATCTGGGCGAAACTCTCGCCGGCTGCCTGGTTGTCCTGGGTGATCTCGATGCCGAAAGTGTCGGCGTTGTGTTCGAGGGTGCGGGAAAAGTAGTTGTTCAGGGGAAGCGTAACGAAAGAAAAGAGGTTGACCAGCAGGAGCAGGAGCGGGAAAGAGGCGATGTCGGAGAGGTGGGGAATGCGGAATCGGGGCGCGAGGCGGGTTCCGGCTTTGAAAAGGAAGTAAAAGAGGACGAAAGAAGTGAGGGAGAAATAGAGGAGCGACCACCACATGTGATGGAGGACGTAGTGTCCCATTTCATGCCCCATGACGGAGAGGACCTGGCGCGGCGTCTCTTTCTTGATGAGCGTGTCCCAGAGGACGATCTGCATCGAAGGGCCGATGCCGTTGACGTAGGCGTTCTCGCGGGTCGTGTCCTGGCTCTTGTCCACTTCGAAGACGCGCCCCTCTTTGATGCCGGCGCGGGCGGCGAGGTCGAGGATCTGCTTTTCGAGAACTTTGTCTTTCATCGGCCCGAACTGGTTGAAGAGAGGGTCGATGAAGAGCGGCTGGATGAAGAGGCCGAAAAAGCTGATCGCGATGCTGGCAAACGTAGCATAGAGCCACCAGCGCTTGGGACTTTTTCTCATCAGCCAGTAAAAAATCCAGACGAAGGCGAGAGAGGCGACGAGGAGGATGAGGAACGATTTGCCCCAGTTGCCGATCCATCTTCCGAAGCTTTGCGTCGAAAGGCCGTAGGCGTGTTCGCGGATGTAGTCAGCGTAGAAGTCGAGCGGGAAATTGAGCGCCGAGAAGATCGCGAGGAAAAAGATCAGGTAGACGCAGAGGGAGAGGTACCAGTTGGAGCTTAACCGTTTGGCCAGGTTCGAAAGGCGGACGCTGAGCGGTGTGAAGAGGAAGAGGCACGGAATTGCGAGCGCCCAGATCCAGCCGATGATCCAGAGCATGTTGCCGCTTTGGTAATACTGCATCGCGAGTTCGCTGGGTTCGGGGACGGCGACATTCGCGCATTGGGAGGCGAGGAGGAACATTGTTTGCCTTGTCTGTTTTGCTGCACAGTAAGGGATGCGCTTTAATTTGTAAAATCGGAGTTGCGTTCAATCGAAGGGAGGAATAAATTCTACGCCTCAAAAAAAGAGGTTGCGCATGGCCGCAGTAGGTTTTTTCACTCCGCACTACGTCGCTGATCCCGTTTCGGCGAGAGATGCCGTTCAAAATTTCGTCGAAGGCTATTTCGATTTGAAACGTTCTCCTTTGTGGGTTACGGCGCTGAAAGTGGCCAGCTATGCGACGCTGATCATTCCGGCGATTGTCCTGGCTCTTAAGATCGCGATGCGGTGCGCGAGAGGGGTGAAAAAGGCTGAAATCCAGGCCCTCGATCCGCGGATTCAGGAGGTTTTGGCGAGGACGCCGCCCTTCAGGGGCTACCAGCTCGGCGCGGGAAGCCGTTATTCGGATCTTCTGCTCGCCTATAATCCAAGGCCGGCGAATCTCTTCTTCGAGGCGCTTTTGGGGCCGAACCCGACAACGCAGCCAGGGTCGATGGAACTCTTCGCTTTCCGGCAGCCTCAGGAGGCGATCCGGCACAGAATTTTCATGCAGGATCCAGGCGGCCAGGTGGCGTTCACCGCTGCAGGCAAGAGAGGAAGAGCCGGGGCGAGAGAGGTGGCTGATTTGGGCGAAGTCTTTGGTAACGCCCTTTTTCGGATGTCTTACGGAGAGATCCAGCAGACGCTGGAGAGCCAGAAGATCTTCGTTTCCCCGATGATGCCGCTACGGTTTTATCAGGCGTTGAAACAGGCGTTGATTCAGGACGGGGTGGTGACATTGCCGGGCGAGCGGAGAGGCCCTGTGAGATTTTCAGAGACGGTTTTGCCGAATTGCCAAAGGCTGATCGGGGAAGTGCGGCGCGATTTTGCGCGGTTTGGATTCGTTGATGCAGGAGAGGCGGAATCGTTGATGAACCTGACGTTCTATCAGATGGGAGCTCTTGTTGTAAAACGGGAGGATTTTAGGGTTTTTCTGGATGGAAGCGGAAAAATCCGGGAGCGGAATATCGGAGAGAACGATGCGATCCGGCTGATCAACGCCTGCGGGATCCGCGGCATCCACGCGACTCCTTCGCCAGCGAACCGGCATATTGTCCGGGAGGCTTTCTCTACAGCGCTTCTGGCTGCCGAGAGTGGATTTGTCGTCTTCCCGGCAGTGGGGATGGGCGTGTGGGGCGGAGACCCCGATCTTTACTGGAGAGCGTTCCTCGGGGCCGTTATGCACGGCGGCGCGCCATTCGAGAGGATCTTCGTCAATCCGGGCCACCAGACGACCCGCACGGGAGGGCCGTTCAACGGCTACAGCGGCGAGGAGTTCCAGATCATTTTGGACGAGACGATCCGTTCCTGCGAGACGGCAGGGGATCATCTGGCCGTAGCCAACTTGAGGAAAATCGTGAATCTGTTCCATCGGAAAACGGACGTCGTCCATCTCAGCAGCCAGCTGAAGGCGGCCTATCCAGATCGGATCGTCTCTCTCTTCAACGCCTCCGATCCCGACGTCACTTTGGGCAATCACGTCGGAGAGTATGTGAACCACGTCGGCGGCGCGAGGACGACTGAGGAGAATTATACCGCTTTGGGAACGAACGGACTTTGCTTTGAGGGAATCACGGGAGTGCATGCCGATCCGCTCCGCGTTGTGCAGGCGGGGTTCTGATGCGATGGGCCGCTCTACTTTGGGCCTGTTTCTGTTTTGCCGGGATCGAGGATCATTATCGGAAACTCGATCCCTTCAAGGTGTGCGCTTCCTTTGAGCCGATCGACTTGATCTACCTGATCAATCTCGATCAGAGGCCGGAGCGGTGGAACCGCTCGGCGGATCTCCTCCTTCCGTTCGGGATCATCCCGCAGCGGTTTCCCGGCATCTACGGATGGAGTCTTTTACCCGATGAGCTCAATGAGATCGGCCTGAAGTTTCAGCATGGGATGTGGACCGGCAAAGAGCATGTGATGGTGTTCCCTCCAGAAAAAATGGGAAAGCCAGAATTCATCTATCTCGGCGGCGCCTCCTATGGAACGGCCTGTTTTTCGGGTTGGACGGTGAAGGGGACGATCGGCTGCACGCTCGCCCATCTTTCGGCGCTCCAAGACGCTTATGATTCGGGATATGAAACCATCTGGATCCTCGAAGACGATTTTTCTCTTCCGGAAGATCCCCGCCATCTGGCGCTTCTCATTGAAGAGCTCGACTCTCTTGTGGGCAAAGAAGGGTGGGATATGCTCTACACCGACCCGATGGCTCTCGAAGTGGACCGGACAAAAGAAATCGCTTCGCAGATCCCCTGGATGTGGCGCCCCGACATGCCGTATCGCAACGTCGACTTTTTGGCGCAGCATCAGGATATAAGCCCGAATCTCCGCAAGATCGGAAGCCGAATGCGGGCTCATTCGATCATTTACCGGCGCTGCGGCATAAAAAGGATTCTCGATTTCTATCGGGAGAGGAACAATTTTCTTCCTTACGACCAGGAAGCGGCGCTGATTCCGGGGATCCGGATGTTCGAGATCAAGCGCGATGTTGTAACCGCGTATGAAACCAATTCCGACACGCGCTACCGCCACTTCAATCAGTAGTCTGAAGGGGGGGGAGATCCGCCACAGAGACACAGAGGCGCGAAACGCGCTGAAAATAAATAACAGGATCGGCAGGATCTAACAGGATAAAAATAGAAAAGATCGATTGATCGCAGCCGCAGCCAACCCCCAGCTTTTCTCTCTGTTTTTTAGCGGGCGCGCAGCGCGTTGAGAATGACGGCGACGTCGATGATTTCCTGGAGCAGCGCGCCGACGGCGGGCTGGATCGCGCCGGTGCAGGCGATGCACATCAGAAGAAAGCTGAGGCCGATGCCGATCGAGATGCTTTGTTTTGCGATGTAGAGCATCCGCTTGCCGACAGAAATGGCGTCGGCGACCTTCGTCGGGTCGTCTTCAAGGAGGACGATGTCGGCGGTCTCGGCGGAAATAGCGCTGCCGTAGGCGCCCATAGCGATGCCGACGGTAGCGGTGGCGAGCGCGGGCGCGTCGTTGATCCCGTCGCCGACCATGAGGACGGAACCATAGGCTTTTTCGAGCTTTTCAACGATGGCGACTTTCTGGTCGGGGAGCAGTTCCGATTCGAATTTGCCGATGCCTGCCTGGCGGGCGATGATTTCGGCGTTGCGTTTCCCATCGCCGGTCAGCATGAGCACTTCTTTCACGCCCAGTTCATGAAGTTTCTGGACCATGCCCGGGATGCCCGGACGGATCCGGTCGCTTAAGACGACGAAGCCGATGCACGTCCCATTTTTGGCGATGTAGACGAGCACTTTTTCCTGTTTGTAGTAGCGGTCGATGGTGGGCTGTGTTTTGTCGAAGCAGTGAGGGCCGAGTTCCGCTTTGAGGAAGTTGTAGGAGCCGATGATGAACTGGTCGCTGTCGATCTCTCCTTTGACGCCCCGTCCGGGAAATTCCGAGGAGTGGGCGGGGAGCGGAAGCGTTTTGAATTGGTCGAGTCCTTTGTCGACGATCGCTTTGGCGACCGAGTGGGAGGAGAACTGTTCGATGACGGCGGCTTTGAAGAGGAGCTCTTGAGCCGTTTCGCTGTTGAAGGGAACGATCTCTTCGACGAAGGGAGTGCCGAAGGTGATGGTGCCGGTTTTGTCGAAGGCGGCGGCCTTCGGCGTTGCGATCTGCTCCATCGGCGTGCCCCCCTTGACGATGATGCCGAGTTCGGCCGCTTTATTGATGCCGCTTAAGACGGCGAGCGGCGTGGCGAGGATAAGAGGGCAGGGGGTGGCGACGACAAGGACGGCGAGGATGGTGGTGGGATCGCGGGTCAGAAGGTAGCCAAGAGCGGCCATGAAGAGGGTGAGCGGAGTGAAAAAGACGGCGTAGCGGTCGGCGAGTCTTTGGATGGGCGCTTTTTCTTCTTGGGCTTTTCGGACTAGGTCGATGATTTTGGCGTACTGGCTTTCCTGGCTGATTTTGTCGGCGCGCATCTGGAAGGTGCCGTTGACGTCGATGCTGCCGCTCAAGACGGCGTCGCCGGCGGTTTTGCTGCGGGCCAGCGGCTCGCCGGTGACTGCCGATTCGTCGATTTCAGCGATCCCTTGAGAGATCGTTCCGTCGACAGGGATGAGGTCGCCGGAGCGGACGACGAGGGTGTCGCCGATCTGGATTTCCGCGATGTCGATTCGTTCCAGGCTGTCTCCGGTTTTCCGGTAGGCGATCCGGGGCGCGCGGGCAATGAGCGTTTCAAGCGAAGAGGTTGCTCTGCGGAGGCCGAAATCTTCGAGAGCTTCTCCGCCTGATTGCATCAGGACGATGACGCAGCCTGCGAACGCCTGATCCATAAAGACGGCGGTGACGATGGCAAGCATGGCGACGACGTCGGAAGCGAAATGGCCGCGGAGCATGCCGCGGGTCGTTTTATAGACGATGGGAAGCCCGCCGAGGGCGAGCGTCGCATACCAGATCCAGTAGCTAAGGTCGGGTCGATCGAGGGCCAATTTAAAAATAACGCCGAGGAGAAGACCTGAAAAAGCGAACGCCGGGATGGGATAGTTTTTAACGAAAAAGAAGATCTTCCGAAGCATGATTTCACTTTATACACAAATAACATGAAGAATCGGTTTTTAGCTGCGTCGGACGGCCACTGAATTTGAGACTCGCCTGCATCGCTAAACTTTTTAAGTTTAGCTGCTTCGGCGCCGGCAAAGCCTGGCTTAAATTCAGGGCGTCTCCTTGCCAAATTCCCGCCCCGTCATGTTATTTGTGTATACAGAAGGGGGGCAAAAGGATAAAGAGGGAAATATGATACTGGCTCATGCAGGAGAACATTCTTCCGGGTTTGTCCATTGGCTGGGGATGTTCCATTTTCTCTTTCTCCATTTTCCGATCGCCTCGGCTCTTTTGGCCGCTGCGGCGGAACTGCTCTATATTTGGAAAAAGGACGAACGCTTCGCATTTACAGCCAGCTTTTTGCTCTGGGCTGCTGCGCTTGCGGCGATTCCTACTGCGATGGCGGGTTTGCTTTTAGCGGAAGGAAGAGAGATCCCTTTCGGAGGGACTTTATGGCTTCACAGGCTGTTCGGACTCGGGACGCTTTTGCTGAGCCTGTCCGCTGCATTCCTCTCTAGCCGGCCCAACCGGAAGCTCTACCTTTTCATCCTTGCGCTGCTCGTGATGTTTGTTTTCATCACAGGCGATTTGGGAGGCGATATGAGCTTTCCGGGCTTCGAGTGGCTTCCCTTCTAGGAATCGACGCCAGCTTCGGCAGGGGCGGATTTGCTGGCAGCGATCAGCCAGGGGAGGTCTTCCGCTCTCCAGGGAGGGGTTGCTTCGATGGTTCTTTCTGTCACAGCAAAACAGGGAGAGTTCTTATCTCCGCTCGACTCTGCCGCGGAATGGTCGATGGGGGGCGGATTTCCTGGTTCGTCCTCTGGAATTTCCAGATTGAATTGGGCGTTTGCGTGGAGGCATCTGGCAATCTGGTGATTGACCGAAAGATCGTTTAGGCGGCGGAGGGCGGCTTCCATTCTTTCTCTCAAGTCGGGCCCATCTGAGAAAGCGATGCGCACGGCGGTTTTGCCGCCTTCGAATTCGACTACCTGCGTTGGGCGGTCGTCAGATTGGATGCCGAGCGCTCGCTGGAACCAGAGATAGATGTCGCCCCAATGGAGCGCGCCTGTTCCGCCAGCGGCTTCAGCAACGTGGCCGGCGAGCCTTCGATTGTCGAAAAACAGATCGATTCTGCGGTGGCGGAGAGAGGGGGCGACTTTATCCACCCACATGTTCCACTGGACGTTGAGCCGGCGGAGCTCTCCGACGATCCTGTTCAATTTTTCGCCCTCATCGATATCAAGGATGTAATCTCCCCAGCCGGAGGGTTTGCCCTCTTTCAGCGTGCTGAACCGGATGGTCAGCTGGTAGGTCTGTTTAGAGAGGTCTTTTCCCCACGGGTAGACTGTCCGCGGGAGAATCCACATCGACTTTGCGGTGTCGACGGGCAACTGGTGCTCTCCAAAATGGAGCCGGTGGTTGAAGTGGGGAACTGCGGGTGCTGCGCTTGCCATAAATCCTTATGATTTGGGGCGTGGAATTTACAACACCTTTGAATTTTTATGATATCTTAAAATTTAACCGAGGAGCGCCTGGAGAGAGCGGTAATCCATTTTTCCTGTGGCCAGAAGCGGGAGGGCGTCGATTTTTTTCACAAATGAGATTTTGATCAGGTTGCTGAATCCAGCTCTTTTCAGAATGTCGTTTGCGATTTCTTTTTCGAGCGGGACGGAGGTGAAAAGGACGATCCCTTGCGCTTTTTCATCGGCGCATACGGCGAGAGAGGGGACGTCGCGCGAGATTTTTTTCAGATAGATCAGTTCAGAGACGAGAGCTTCTTCGATTGCGCCGAGGCTGATCATTTCGCCGCCGAGTTTGGCGAACCGCTTGAGCCGCCCGGAAAGAAAGACCGTGCGGTCTGGTCCGATCCGGCCGAGGTCGCCGGTCCGATACCAGAGGTTGCCGTCGATTTGGATGAAAGGGGAGCGCGAGCTGCCGAGATATCCGCTGAAGAGAGAGGGTCCGCGGAGGCAGATTTCTCCTTCGGCGCCTTGAGGCAGAGGTTCCTGGGTGTCGGGGTGGATCGTGCGCGCTTCGCAGCGGGGGAGGAGCTGGCCTGCGCCGACAAGAGGCGCGCCGGGTTTATGGACCGATACAGCGGAGGCGCACTCGGTGATGCCGTAGCCTTCGATGAAGTGGCTTTCCGGATTGATATCCGCGATGCGGCTGAGAAGTTCGGGAGGGGCTTTTTCCGCTCCGGAGATATAGAGGCGGATCGTTTTGAGCTGCTCATTGGAAGCTGCGGCGAAGACCCGTTTGAGGAATGTGGGCGGCGCCGGAAAGACGGTCGTTTTCCACCGGGCGATCCGTTCGGCGATCGCAGGTCCGTCGGTGGGATCGGGATAGAAAGCTGTTCTCGCGCCGGAGAGAAGGGCGAGGAAGCCGACGGCGGCAAAACCAAAGGAGTGGAAAGGCGGGAGGATTGAAAGAGCTACGTCGGTAGGATAGAGAGGCTCTAAAACGCTGACCGCGTCCTGGATCATGGAAAGGACGTTTTTATGTGTCAGCGGGACGCATTTGGGAAGCGATTCGGTTCCGCTGGTGAAGAGGATGACGCAGGTTTCTTTGCAGGAGGCGGTGCGGGAGAATTTCGAGAGGAGGGCGCCTTTGAGTTTGGTTTTGAGAGAAAGGTTCCGCTTGAGATCTTCAAGCAGCTCGATCCCTTCCACGAGGTTGCCAAAATCGACGTGGGAAAGCCTGTCGAGGAACTTCCACGAGGTGAGCGTCCGTTTCGCTCCGCTGAGGCGCATCATCTCTTCGAGATAGCGGGGGCCGAGGGTCCAGTTGAGCATCACGGGGATTTTCCCTGCGCGCTGGAGCGCGAGAATGACGAGAAAGGCGCCGGCTGAAGCGGGGAGCATGACGGCGATCCGCTCTTCGGGATAGGCGCGGAATTTTTCAGCGAGAACGGAGACGGCCCGCATGGCCCTGGAAGCGCTGAGCACTCCTGCGCTGTCATCGCCGAGGAGGGGGCGCTTGCCGAGCCGTTTGCAGGCGAGGAAGAACGCCTCAGGCAGCGTATTGCCGGTCGGGGCGGCGGGCGCCGGGCGGTCTTTTTCTTCGGGCCAGGCGAGGGAAGGAGGCAGCGGCGGCGAGTCGGGCGCTGCGCGCGCGCCTTGCGCGATCTCGAGCACGTCCTGCACGGTTTCGAGCTGCTCCGGGCGGAACTCTTCCAGTTCGTACTGCTTTGCGAGAAAAGCGCAAAGATCTCCGATGTCGAGCGAGTCCATCGCGAGATCGAGGGCAAGGCTCTGGTTGGGATCGAGGGCAAGCTGCGGGTTTTTGAGAATGCGGCGCAGCTCGGCGTAGATCTTTTGCTGCACCGGACTGGAGATGGCGCCGGTGGAAGTGAGGGGCGATTTTTTCCTCTGATAGAGCGGCGGAATTTCCTCTTTCCAGAAGGCGTAGGAGATTTGCACCGCCGGCTCTGTTTCGACAACGCCTCCCTTGCCGTCGGGATAGCGGTTGTACCAGTTCTCAAGAAAGCGGTTGAAGGCGGCTCTTGGAGCGGATTTTGGCAGATCGGGCGGGTTCGCTTCGAATTCGATCAAAACGTCTCGTTTCGGCGCGAAGAAGAAGAGGTTTTTCAGCCCTGTTTTGATCGCGTGGATCATGATTTGAGTCAAATCGGGCGTCCGTCCGCTGAGGGCGCGGGAAAAGGAGCTGCCCCAGAGTCCTGAAACGCGGACGAGGATGATGTTGGCGTTCGGACATTCCTGGACGAGCGAGTGGGCGCCGGAGGCGCCGCCGACGATTTCCCTGCCCGTATTTTTACATCCGCTCGAAGGATAGAGGAGGAAATTCTCCCCGATTTTCAATCCGCGGGCCGCGGCGGCGAATGTTTTTTTCGCCTGGGAAATTTTGACGGGATTGATCGAAGAATCGAAATTGGGGATCGGAAGCGCTTTCAGCTTTCGCGCAATGGGTCCGATCAGGGGGTGATGGAAGACGTATTCGACAGCGAGCGGGCGGATCTTGAAGCGGGGCCAAAGGAGGCAGAGGAGCATCGCCGATTCGATTTCCGAAGGATGGTTGGGAAGAAAGAGGACGCCTTTGCCTTCTTTGAGCTTAAGAGAGTTAAGCCCCTTGACGCGGACCCGATAGCGGATGCGCAAACCGGCGATAAAGAGAAGGCGGAGAAGCTTCATTTGAGGATCGCTGTCCAGCTTTTCGGACCGTCGAACATCAGCTGGCGGCGGCGGAGGTAGTAGGGCTCGAAGGCCCATTCAGCCTGAATTGAAAAGTTCTCGTGCCAGCCCCAAGGTTCGTCATAGGGGTGGAGATCGCGGAGAAGTTCCGATGTGATCAGGTTGGCGTCGTAGGCGAGGATTTGAAGGCAGTCTTTGTAGAAAATCGTAAAGGGGGACGTTGTCGTTCCTTCCGGATAGTAGGTGCACCAGACTTCGCTTGATGTATTCACAAAAATCTCTCCAGGGAAGAAGGATGCGCCGTTGAATGTGGTGTCAGTAATGGAATTGAGTTCTTGGCGGGCGGTGTAGAGAGAAATTCCAAGCGCGGCGGTAAGAGACGAGGGGTTGGTGATCAAAGCTCCGGTTCCAATCAGAGGGCGTACGGGATACAGGGCGTCGACGATGAAGACGATCCGTCCTGAAGTTGAATTGGCTGTGCTGGAGCGCATTTCGATGTTGCGGCCGGCTTCAACCAAAAGTTCTTCGGCCGATTGGAGCGTCGTGCCGTTTGTGATTAAGATCGACTGGTTTTGAGAGGCGAGGCTGATTTCGCCCAAACCGGCTGTCACATTGGCGAAATCGAAAGAAAGGGTGCCCTTCGCTGCGATATGGACGTTTTGGCCTGCCGAGATTCTTGACGGCAGTGGAGTGGCGGATGTGCCGGCAAAAGAGAGGTTTCCCTCGACGGCGGCGTCGATTGATCCAATCGCGATGAGCGCGTCTCCTGCTGTCAATCCAATTCCAGTCGTGGTTTGGAAGACTGCATTGCCGCCGATGGCCACATTGAGGTTCCCTTCAGAGGTGAATCCCGCTCCCGATCCGGTTCCTCCCCCGCAGATGGCGAGGACGTCGCCCCCGACGGAGACATTCACATTTCTTGTCGATCCCATCCCTGACGCCAGCACGCTGGCGATTCCAGAGCCGCAGAAAACGGCTGTCGGCCCGGGACTTGAGATAAAAGTTGCATTCCCGCTGATCGCGACGTTGATTTCTCCTTCGAAAAGTGAAGAAATTCCAGAGCCGCAGCCAAAGCCAGACCCGCCCCGGAAAATGACGTCTCCGGCAACGGTACCGGTAACAATTCCTGTCGAGGCATCGACGCCATAGGCTGAAAGGGCTGTCGCCGAGAAGGCTCCGCTCATCACTGCGGAGTTGTCGAAATCGAGAGAGCCGGCGGAAAAATAGAGATTCCCGCCTACGTTCATCATCAGGGGCGTATTCCCCGTAACGATTTCAGCAAGAGAGGAGGCAACCGCCCCGTCGGAGGTCACGAAGGTCATCGCGCCTGTTGCCGTGACGTAGATGTCGCTCCGCGCGCCGAAAACTCCAGCGTCGCTGAGCGCCGAGAAAGGGACAGCGGAAGTGATGTCGATGGAATTTGCGGCGATCCGGATATCTCCGGCTTGAATCGAGTCGGAAGTTTGAATATAGGCGCGCGAATCAATAGCTGATGTCAAAGAGAGGGCGCCGTTGGGAACCGAAACGATGACGGCGTTGCTTCCCGCTCCGGGATAGCTTCCGTTGATCTCCACTCCGGCGGCCGTCGGACCAAAGTCTGTGCTGACAATCACGATATCGCCTTGATCCGCTACCAGCGTTACGAGGCTAGGGGATGTGTTCGCCTGGATCAGGTCGTTGATGAAAATAGAGTTCGCCGCATGGAGGGTAAGATTCGTGCCCGACATCCAAGAGACAGGCGCGCCGAATTCAACGGTGATGTCGCCATTGCCGCCGGCGACTGAGCTGCTCGTCTGGATCGTGACGCTGTTTGTGGCCAGAAGCGCCGTCAGATCGGTATTGAGGATGGTCGAGGCGACGACCGGGCTTCCATCGTAATTGGGAGTGAGGGGAGAGGGGTTGGTTACTCCAAGGCTTGTGATCGTGATGTCGTTCGGATCGAGGAGCAAAACGCCTGTCTTGTCCGTGTCGACTTTTCCGCGGAAATCGAGATGCCTCACGCCGGAGACTTCGACAAACCCGCCAGGCGAGTAGACTTCGCCCTGAAAGGAGGCGGAGCCGGCGGCAAGAAGAAGCGTTTCTCCTTTCGGAGGGGTCGTGATTTTTGCAGAGGGCAATACGGCGAGAGCCGAAGTATGGTCCTTTCCTCCAACGAGGATGGATGAGCCGCTCAGTTCCCCTGAAAGGGAGAGGAAGGTTCCCTGCAGAGAGATTCTCGGCGCCGAAGCTGTTCCCGAGAAAAGAAGCGTTCCTGAAGAGGGTTGGTCGATTTCGATTCCTCTGCCTGTCACGCGGGCGGCCATTCCGGCGGCGAGATCGATTTGTGCGCCGTCGAGTTTGCCAGCGCAGAGGATTTCGCGGGCCAGCACGGCAGTTTGCTCCGCGCGGATCTGCCCGTAGATTTCAATCGGGGCAAAGCTCTCTCCCGCAAACGACCAATCCTGGGATCCGAGAAAATCGCGGTCCTGCAAATCGAAGGTCGAGGCGATCCAGCGGGCCGTATCGATCACGGCTTCCCGCCCGACGAGAACGCCGTTCGGGTTGACGAAGACGACCTGCCCGTTCGAGGAGATTTGTCCAAAGATTTCGCTCGGAGCGGAGCCGACGACGCGGTTCAAGATGGCCGATTGGATGTTCGGGAGATCGAAAACGACGGTTTCATCCGAGGCGACGTTGAATGCGTCCCAGTGGAGGATCGAGCGGTCGGAGGCGCGCACCTCGAGAGTGCGGGGAGCTGTTGATTCTGTCAGTCCCTCTCCCTGGACGAATAGAGGTCCTTCGGGGAGGGAGAAACCGGGAACTGAGAGAAGGAGGGGGAGCCATTTTCTTTTCATGCATCCCAACATAGTAAAAAAACAAATTTCTTGTCAGAGAATTTCTCTTGGATGGCCCTTTTCCTCTCTGATAAAATACAACGTTGAACCTGATGGTAAGATTTTTCGAATGCGCATAACGTTAGTCTACCATTCAAAAAGGGACAGGATATGCAAGATCGCAACCCCACCCCAGAAAAGATGCTTTTCAGGGGCCCCGGGCGGCATGATGGGCAAGATCAATTTAGTGAGATAACGAAGGCGATTTTAGGATCCTGCTTCGATGTGATCAATACGCTTGGGTCTGGTTTTGTCGAATCAGTTTATCGCAATGCTCTAGTGATTGCACTGATTGACAATGGGTTAGAGGTCTCATCTGAGAGAGGATTTGAGGTGATTTTCCGAGGACGGAAGATTGGGATATTCGTTCCCGATCTTATTGTGGAAAAGCAGGTGATCGTAGAGCTGAAAAGCTGCGAATGCCTGACGGGAGAACATCAAGCTCAGCTGATCAATTATCTGGCCGTAACGAATTTGTCAGTTGGTCTGTTGGCGAATTTTGGAAAAAGGAAGTTAGAATACAGAAGAGTGCATCATCCTGCGCATCATGCCGCCCGGGGCCCCTGAAAAGCATCTTTTCTGGGGTGGGATTGCGATCTTGCGAATCCTGTTCCTTTTGAAAAGCAAGGGTGCAGAATTTTTTAAGAAGTAAACGATATGGACTTATGGAACATCTTTCGTACGAGCCGATTGTAACGGCTGAAAAATATATCGAATACAAAATGGCCGCGGGCCATATCGCTTCCGATTTCGCCGCCCCGAAATCGGTTCTTGTCTGTTATCAGTCGAGCACGCTGAAACATCTTCTGGCGAGCAGAGTGGGAATCGAGCCTTCAGCCGACTATTCCGATCTGTTTCTCGTCGAGGGGGGAAAGGCGGGGATTTTGGCCGGTTGGGGCATTGGCGCTCCTGCCCTTGCGATCAAACTCGAAGAACTCGCCGCTCTCGGCGTCGAGCGGTTTGTCGCAGTCGGCACAGCGGGCTCGCTCGACGGCCATCCCATCGGCTCATTCGTTGTTTCGCCAAAAGCTCTTGCAGAAGATGGCGTGGGCCACCTCTATTTGCCTGAAGGGGAGCGCTTCGCGGAGGCCGATCCAGAGCTTTTGGATGAGTGGGCTGCCTTTGCGCCAGAGTCTTTTTATGCGGCCGACGCCTGGAGCTTTTCTGCGATCTACCGCGAATCTCCCGCCGAGATCGCCCGCGTGAAAGCGCTTGGGTGCGGCGTTGTCGAGATGGAAGCGGCGACGCTCTTTGCGATCGGCAAAGAGAAACATGTCCGGACGCTTTCATTGTTCGTCGTCAGCGATCAGGTCGGCCCCGCAGCATGGACGCCGCGCCATAAAGACCCGCTCGTCCGCGAAAATCTGCATGCGCTCGCCGAGCGCGCCCTCGCTTTCTGTCTGATTAATTGATATCAAATTATTTCTAGAC
>CAYPZU010000043.1:0-18511 GCA_964415395.1 uncultured bacterium | reverse complement strand
GACTAGAGCAAAGATTATTTGGTCCTATTTCGAAAGGCAGTGGGTGAGCTTGATTTCCGGGCGCGGACGGAGTCCGCAGCTGTGTGATTCACACAGCCAGCCCCAATTTAGGGGCTGAGCCCGGTTTGAAAATGTTTATCCTGTCCCGGGGTCCCCAAAAATGCATCATTTTTGGGGTGGGTTTATCATGCCTGATCCTGAAGGCTCGCAGCGCGAGCCGCATCCTGTTATTTCTTATCTAAAATTTAGGTGGATTTGAGGGGGAAGGAGAGGGTGAAGACGGTTCCTTTGCCGAGCTGGGAGGCGACTGCGATGTGGCCGCGGTGCTTCTGCATCACGGTTTTCACGATCGAAAGCCCCAGCCCCGCGCCGCCTGATTTGCGCGAGCGGGCTTTGTCGACTGTATAGAAGCGGTCGAAGATGTGAGGCAGATCGGCCTCCGGAATCCCGATCCCGCGGTCGGAGATGATCAGCTGCACTTCGTTGCCTGCGCGCTTGAGAGTCATTTCAATGTGGGCCGGCGGGGGAGAATATTTCACCGCATTTTCCAGCAGGTTGATCACCGCCAGATCGATCAGGTCGCTGTCGGCAGCAATGATGGCGCGAGGCATCTCGCTCTGGAAAACGAGATCGACGCCAGGATGCGCGGTGCGGAGCAGGCTCATCGAGTTTTCGACGAGGAGAGCCAGATCGACGGGCCGGAGCTTGTCCTGGGAAAGGTTTTCGATATCGGATAGAGTCAGCAGGCTCTTGACAAGCTTGTCGAGGCGTCCGCACGTTTTGACGATTTTCTCTGTGATCTCATGCAGCATATCCTGTTTGAGGTCGGGAAGATCCTGCAGCGTTTCGGCGAATCCCCGGATGATCGTGATCGGCGTGCGCAGCTCATGCGAGGCGTTCGCGATGAAGTCTTTGCCCATTTCGAGCACTTTGTAATCTGAGGTTTTATCCTGGATCACGAGGATGGCGCCATTCTGGTGGGCGAGAGGAGCCGAGATCAGGTCGAGATAGAGCCGCCCCCCTTCGCCGCGGGTCCAGGTCTGGACAATCGGCTCGGAGGTCTGGAGCGCCTGGAGAACCGTCTCATGCGATTTTTTCGAGAGATCCGGATGGCGCGTCTTGATCTGGTCGAGCGATTCGTTCATCATCGCATCCTGCGCCACGCCGAGCATCCGGCACGCTGTCTGATTGGCGTAGGTGACCTTGGCGCTCGTGTCGAGGCCGACGACCCCTTCTCCCAAAGAATCAAGGATCTCCTCGGTCTCTTTTTTCTGCCGGATCAAATTCTCGATCTGCTTCTGGATTCTCTCCGACAGGGAATTCAAAGTGAATGCGAGCTTGCTGAAATCGTCGCCCTGCACGGCTTGGCGCAATTTGATCTTCGGCAGAAATTCCTCGCGCCCTTCCTGATAGGGCATGATCGCTTCGATGATCTGCTGGATCGGCTGAGTGAGCCGGTGGATGATCGCCCAGGTCATGACGCTGTAAAGGAGGAGGATGAAGGTGCCGAGCATCAGGAATCCCACCTCGAAATCGACCGTCAGCTCGCGGATTTCATGGAAAGGGAATCCGGTTCGGAGGATGTATTTCTGTCCGTTCGCCTCAAACGACATGGCGACAAAAGCGAAACTCTCCTTGAAGAAATCGGAATAGCTCTCGTTGTAGCCCCGTCCGTAGTGGATCGCCTCCTGGATCTCAGGATTCTCCTCAAGACTTGTGGAGAAGAAGCCTTTTTCGCGCAGCCGCGACATCTGGGTGTCGTAAAGGACTTTGCCGCTTGAGTCGAGAAGCGTCAGCCACTGGAAGAGAAAAATATCCTCGTTCTGGATGATGTCGGCCATCCCTTCGACGTCGTGGGCCGTCTCGAGCTTGGCGATGAGCTGCGTCGCCCGGTTCTCGAGCGAGTTGCGCATGATATTCCCCACAGTCCGCTCGACAAAAGGAAACAGCAGAGCGAGAAAGACGAAGAAGAGGATCAGATCGCTAATGAGGATTTTTTTTCTGAAACTTAACATGGGCCGAGAGGATAAAATATTTACCACCTAGGGTGCAAAGAAATTTTCACACCCATTCTCAGTTACCCATATCATATCCTCATATCTTACGCCTCCTAAACCTTCCTTGTAGAGGCCCGGCTCGATCGTAAAGACCATTCCGCTTTTGAGAATCAATTCCTTATCTTCATTGTCGAAGCGGATCAGCGGATATTCGTGCGTCTCCAGCCCAATCCCGTGGCCAAGGCTGTGGGTGTAGAGCTTCTCCACCCCTTCCTTCCTGAATTCTTCGCGCACGATTTCATCCAGTTCGCCGAGCCTGACGCCCGGGCGGACAGCCTGAACTGCCTTATTCTGCGCGCGGACAACCAGCTCGTGGAAAAATTTCAGCGTCGGGTTCGGCTTGCCGAAAAAAAAGACGCGGGTCATGTCGCCTCTATAGCCGCCTACGATCGCGCCGACGTCGGCCAAAACGATCTGTCCGTCCTGGAGAGTGGAATTGCCTGCCCGATAATGGGGATAGGCGCTGTTCTCCCCAAACGCAAGAATCGAGTCGAACGAAAATCCGGCGGCGCCGTTCTTTCGGCAAAAATATTCGAATTCAGCGGCGATCTCGATCTCTGAAACGCCGAGCTCCAGCTTCGGCAGGATGCTCTGATACCCTTCCCAGGTGAGCTTCGCCGCTTTTTTCAGAGCCGCAATCTCCCCGCCGTCTTTCACCATCCGCAGCTCCTTCAGCGGCCGCGGCGCGGGAACCCAGTCGGCCCCGGGAGCGAATCTCTTCACGATCTGAAACTGTTCGCACGTTAAAAACGCGCTGTCGTAGCCGATCCGCCTGGCCCCCTGAAGCGTCTGAGTTAAATGCTTTTCATCGAACGGAAGCACTTCGCAGGGCGCTTCTTTTTTCGCCCTCCCGAAATAGCGGCCGTCGACGAAGAGTTTGGCCCCGGCCCCATCCGCCCACAGCCGTCCCTTCGATAGAGACAGCCCTGTCAGATAGAGCAGATCGGAAGGGCTGTCGATTAAAATCCCATCGATGCCTGTCAGCGAGAAAACAAGTTTTTTGATCCGGGAGTCATTCATACGAGCAGTTTCTCCAAATCGGCTTCAGCCAGTTCGCGGAACGTTTTTTTGCCCGATGGATCGTAGAGCGGCTCTTTGCACGCCTTGAGGCGGCTCCAGATCAGCGACGCCTGCTCCATCGTGAAATTCCGTTTCGCCGTCCGAGCGAAGCGGACGATCGAGGCCGGCCATTTCTTTCCCTCTTTCCAGGCAGCGAAAAAAAGAGGAAAATCGGCCGCGTCAAGTGCGGGGGGCAAAGCGTCGACCGCGAGAGTGCGCGGCCCGAGAAAGCGCGCTTCGATTCCCATTTCTTTCAATTCTTCAGCGATCCTTTCCCCTTCGGCTGCTTCTTCGCGGCTGAGCTCGATCTCGAGCGGCCAAATCAGCGCCTGGGGCGTCTCTTTCTTCTCCTCCATCGCCTCGAGAAGCACCCGCGCCTGCGCCGCCCTTAAATCGACGAGGATCCACCGCTCCTTCTGGAGCAGCAAATATCCTCCCGAAAGCCCCAGAATCCTCTCTGGAAAAGAAAGAGGCAAACTCGGAGCGGAGAACTGCAGATGCATGAGAGGAGCCTCTTCCGCCAGGGAAAATTCCGGGAGAGGCGAAAAGGTGAACGGGGCCGCAAATTCGGGCATCCCGCCGAAGGCGGAGCCGACCGCCTCTTCGAACAGGCGGAAGATTTTCGCCTCCTCCCGAAAACGGGCTTCTTTCTTTTGCGGGTGGACGTTCACATCCACGTAAGAGGGAGGAATTTCCAAAAACAGAACGAAGGCCGGATGGGATTTCTCTTCAATCCGCGTGCCGAATCCCTGCTTGACCGCTTTGGAAATCAGCGGAGAAAAAATCGGACGCCGGTTGATGTAAAGATGCTGCCCGGCTCGGGTTTGCCCCGCGCTTTCAGGCGCGGAGAGAAAGCCCCGCACGACAAGGCCGTCCTTCTCAAAAAAGACTTCCCGATCCTGCCTGCCTGCAATCTCCTCAACCCGTTCTTTCGGGCCGGCCGGCCTCGCATCCACCACGCTCTTTCCGTCGCAAAGAAGCGAAAGATAAATCTCCGGATGAGCGAGCGCGATCGTCTCGACCGCTTTCACAACAGCCGCCGTGCAAGACCCTGTCGATTTCTGGAATTTCTTCCGCGCGGGGACGTTGTAGAAAAGCGAGCGCACCTCGACAGTCGTCCCCTGATTCCGGGCGCAAATTTCTACTGCCGAAACGAGCCCCCCATCGACGGCAATCCGCGCCGCCTCGCCGCCTGCGGAGGTCTTCAGCTCGAAATGGGACACCGCTGCGATCGCTGCCAGCGCCTCGCCCCGAAAGCCCATCGTCCCGAGCGTTTCCAAATCGTCAATCGAGCGGATCTTCGACGTGGCATGCCGCTCTAAAGCCAGCAGCGCATCCTCTTTCTCCATCCCGCAGCCGTCGTCCTCGACGCGAACGAGCTGGAGCCCTCCCCCTTTGATCTCGACCGCGATCCGGCGTGCCCCGGCATCCAAACTGTTTTCCACCAGCTCCTTCACGATCGAAGCGGGGTTTTCAACCACTTCTCCCGCCGCGATCTGGTTGATCACGTTCTCCGGCAGCCTGGCCACTTTATTCATCGTCTTCATGACTGATACTATGCCACCACCCGCCCGCGTAAGGCAAGCCTTCCCATGAATCCACTTGGGAAAATCTTCCCATCGGGTATACTGCAGCCCATGAAGAATCTCCTTCCCCTCTTTTTTGCGCTTCCCCTGTTCGGCGCCTATATCGGCAATCCGGCCGATCCCGCCATTATGAACACCGGCTTCCTCTCCTCCACCTACCCTTTCTTCAAATTCACCACCGGCTATATCGGCGACTACATCTCCGACAAGCGCTACACAGCCATAAAGCAGGACGACGCCCTTGAGGACGCTACTGATTTGCGCCATTTCGGACTCCATTCGCAGCTCGCCTCCGTCTCGATGATCATCCTCGAGCGGCTCGAAGTGTTCGGCTACGTCGGCGGATCGAAAGAACACGCCAAATTCCGAAAAAAAGCGACCATGGACGATCTGCAGGAAGTGATGACCGACTTCCACAGCACCTACCAGTTTTCCTGGGCTACCGGCGCCAAAGCGATTCTCCTCCAGTGGGGCCAAACGTATTTCAGCACCGACTTCACCTACTTCGCCATCCCCGAATCGCCCAAATCGTATTTCCGCTACTTCAACCGGCTCAACCTCAACATCGACCTTGAAAAACAGAAAACATCCCTCGAAGAGTGGCAGGTGAGCGCCGCGCTGGCCTCCCGCATCTGGTTCATCACCCCCTACATCGGCGGCACCTACCTCCATTCCCGCCTCCATGTCGAAGGGGCCGAAGGAATCCATTCGATCACCTACAAAAATGAAAAAAACTGGGGCTACTTTTTCGGCCTGACCGTCTCCCTCACAGGCCGTTTCCACATCAACCTGGAGCGGCGGATGGGTGACGAATTCGCCTACGCCTTTTCCACCATCGCGGTGTTTTGATGGAAGAGCATCCACAGGCAAGACTCATCGTTGAAACCCTCGCCAAGGCCGGCTTCGTCGCCTACTACGCCGGAGGCTGGGTGCGCGATTTCCTCCTCAACCACCCCTCCGACGACATCGACATCGCCACCAACGCTCCTCCTGAAACCATCCAGGCGATCTTCCCCCATACCGTCCCAATCGGGATCGCCTTCGGGATCATCCTCGTCATCATCGACGGCCATCAATACGAAGTCGCCACGTTCCGCCAGGATATGGACTATCATGACGGCCGCCGCCCGCGCAAAGTCGAATTCTCCACCGCCGCCGAAGACGCCAAGCGGCGCGATTTCACCATCAACGGAATGTTCTACGATCCTCTGAAAGAAGAGATTCTCGATTTCGTCCACGGCCGGAAAGACCTCGAAGCGAAAATCATCCGCGCCATCGGAAATCCGCACGAGCGGATCAAAGAGGATCGGCTCCGGATGATCCGCGCCATCCGGCTCGCCTGCAGATTTAATTTTGCCATTGAACCCGCCACCCAGGCGGCCATCCGCGCCCACGCCAACGAGCTCTTCCCCGCAGTCGCCATCGAACGAATCTGCCAGGAGTTTACAAAAGGACTCTCGTTCGGCAAGCTCCGCCCGATGCTCGTCTCGCTTCACGAGTATGGCCTGCTCGCCTCGATTTTCCCGCCTTTGAAACACGTCCCGCTTCCCGAAATCGAAGAGCGCCTCGATCCGATCAAAGACTACCCCAAAAATGCGCCCCTGATCGCCTTCCTCCTCCCGCTCTTTCCCTCCTTCTCGCTTGAAGAGCAGCAGGCGCTTTGCAAAAAACTCAAGCTCTCGAACCTGGAGCACCAGTTCGCAACATTTCTGTTCCGCGCCCGCGAACTCATCCACACCGAACGGGCGCGCCCCGTCGAGCTATGCGAATGGGCCTATTTCTACGCCAACGCCTTTGCCGAACCTTCTCTCCAGATCATCGGCGCCCATTTCGAACCGCGCAGGCGCGCCGCCTACTTCCGCGAGCATGAAGAGCGGATCGCGCTCCTGGAGCAGTCGATCTCCCGGATCCGCAAACACGATCCGGTTGTCAAATCAGGCGACCTTCTCGCCGCAGGCATCCCTCCCGGCAAAGCGATGGGGCTTCTCCTCTCCGAAGCGGACCGGCTTTCGATCAACGAGCAAATCCACGAACCTGCGCCCATCATCGAGCGCCTCAAGCAACTCCCTCTCTGGAAATAAAAAGGGAAAGGAACAGGATCCGCGCGAAACGCGCTCACAGGATCGCTGCGCAGCGCAGCGGCAAGATCTCCCCATCCACAAAAGGATGGGGCCAAGATGTGAAATGTCTTTTATCGTTTGGAATTCCGGTTTACTGATTTAGGGGGCCTACGCTTTCTTTTTTTGTTATGTGCAGAAATCCCCATTTCAAACAAAACATCCGGCCATATATCAGCGCCATTTGGCAAGTGTGTTGCATAACCTCGATTCAACGAGAGCAGCCCTCTTTCATACCAAAATCAACGATCAAACGATGGAATGATAAAAAAGATAGGGAAGTAAATCATAAAATATTATCGTTCAAATCGTTATATCATTCCGTCATGACTTGCTGGCAATAAGACAAGTCGTTTCAAGCTAAGAGTTGAGCAACACACCCATGAAAATGCGGAGGATTATGTTCGTCATAAAACATTTTGATAACGATCCCTAAAAATCTGCAATTTTCCGGCATAACTTCTCTTTACTGTTTGATCATAGCATTAGAAAAACTTTAAAAAAGTCTACGTGCGATTACCTAGCGGCCTCGGCGCTCCCCGCTTCATATCTTTTGCGGCCCGAAAACTACAGGTCGCGGAGGTGGCCGCGATGCTCTTTCAGGGCAATGAAAGCCCCCAGAGTGAGCAGCGAGATCAAAATAAACACGGCGGCCGGAATCGTAGAGATCCCTGTCGTCTTGATCAAATAGAATGAAAGAACTGGAGTCGCGCTGGCAAGGAAACTGTTGCAGAAGTTATAGCTCATCGCAACGCCTGTAAAGCGGACGGAAGTAGGGAAAAGATCGGCGAGAAGGCCCGGAATCATCGCGAATTGAAACGAAAGAATGAGAGTCATCGCCGCCTCGAGCGCAAGCGCAAGTGCAAGCGATCCGCCTGCTGCCGCAGCATAGAGAGGATATGCCAGAGCGATCACGGCAACGGCCGATCCGATCAAAAGCGGCCTTTTACTGAACCGATCTCCCAACATGCCGAAAAAAGGGAGGCTGAACGTCGAAAGGACAATCATGCACCAGCTGATGATTAAATTCTGATCCAGGCTGATGCTGAAAGTCTCCTGGAAGTAGGAAGGATTGAACCCGAAAATCATCCAGCCTCCCATGAGGGGAAGGCTCGCCATCAAAAATCCTAGCGCCATCCGCGACTTATAGCGCTTAAAAGCCCAAACAACAGGCTCTTTTTCCACCTCGGCTTTTTCCTCAATGACGCGGAAAAACTGCGTCTCTTTCAGCCAAACGCGGAGGAAAATTCCCATTACGCCGATCAGTCCGCCGAACAGAAACGAAGCGCGCCAGCCCCAGGTGGCCAGCTGGTCGTGAGTGAGGTATCTCTCCAAGAGCAAGATTTCCGTGATATTCAGAATGATCCCGAACTGCGAGCCAAAATACGACCAGCTTCCCATAAAGCCGCGGCTCTCAGGCGGCCCGCTCTCGACCAGATAGGTGATCGTGCCGGGAAATTCGCCGCCGGCGGGAATCCCCTGGCAAAGACGGAGGATGCAAAGAAGAAGCGGCGCAGTCCATCCCGCCTGAGCATAGGTTGGCAAAAGTCCAATTAAGAACGTAGGGATCGTCATGAAAACGATCGAGTAGACGACGGCCGCTCTTCTCCCCACCCTGTCTCCAATAGAACCGAAGAGCAGACCCCCGATCGGCCGCGACAGAAAGCCGATCGCTAAAACGAGATAAAAGCTGACGATTGCGCCCAGAGGCGAGGCGGGAGAGAAAAAAAGTTCAGAAAGGACGGGCGCGAAATATACATAGATCCCGTATTCGTACCATTCGAGCGCGTTGCCGAAACACATCGCCCCAATGACCAGCCGCCTCGATTGCAAATTCCCCTCCCGGAGAACCTCCTTCTATCAGAGCGGGGAAATTCGAATCAAATCCTACGAGACGCAATCATTCGCTGCAAGGTCGCCGTCCGCTGGAGCAGCTTCTCGACTTTCTCTTTGCGCGATTCGGGAAAATAGGGCTTGTAAGGGGGCATCCACGGGCTATAGCAGGCCATAGTCGTTTCAGTCAGGTGCTTTTGCACAGCCAGCGCAACTCTCTCCGCCGCTTTTTGCGGGGCGAACCGCTGAAGCAGCTTCATCCCCAAAGGACAGATCCCAAGCGCGCGCGGAGTGATTTTTTTTGCGATTTCGGCCGCTTCCTGAAGTTGGATCGGAACAAATTCTTCTCCGCGAAGCATCGTACCAACCAGCGTATCGAGCCGGTTCAATCTCGAATCCCAAGGCCTTCCCTTCGGCACAGCCATCGCGTATTCAATTAATCCCCGCACGTCCCGATTTACTTTCATATTCCAAGCCAATTATTATCAATTTATTTCAAATATCTACAAAATTATAACCAAACAAAATTATCAATTCAACCATAATTAAATAATCGCATTTGTTTAAAATTTTAAAATTGCGTATGAAAATAGGAATGAGACTAAAACCGGTAGTTCCCCATTCCCTGCCTCCTAGAAAACTCGACTGGAAGCCGCTCGTCCCTTCGCTTGGAGCCGCCCGCGAAGCTCTGGCGCGCTACGACGAAACTCTGGCAAGGACGCCTAAAGAACTTCTGAAAATTTTTCTTTGGGCCGAGTCGGCCTATTCGCTGCGCGGCCAGCAGATTGAAGCGGGGCTTAAGGAAATTCTTTGCTTTGCCGCCGACAAGTCTGCCTCCGAAACGCGCGCGCCGCTCCTTCAAAAAATCATTCAATACCATGCCGCTCTCTCGCATGCCGCCAGCTCCCCGAAAACTCAGCCTTTGGACGCCCCCTTTCTCTGCCGCCTGCACGCGCTCGTCAAACAGGACGGCCCCAACCCGAAAGAAATCGGCAACATCCGCACCCATCAGAACTGGATCGGCCCCGAGGGGCAAAGCATCAAGAAAGCGACCTTTCTGCCCCCCGCGCCAACCCGCGTCGCCGGCGCACTCCGCTCGCTGAACAGCTACCTCCGCTCGAAGCAGCCTGACCCTCTTGTCCAAACCGCTCTCTATTTCGCCCAGTTTCTCATCATCCATCCCTTCATGGACGGCAACGGGAGAATCGCCCGAATCCTCATCCCTCTTCTTCTCTGGAAAAAAGGACTCCTCTCTTCCCCTTCTCTGTTTCTCAGCAGCTATTTTGAAGAACATCGGACAAGCTATTTTCAAAAGCTGTACCAGATCACGGAGAACAATGCGTGGGAAGATTGGATCATCTACTTTCTCAAGGGAATTGCGATCCAGTCGCAAAGGCACAAGAGGCAAGCGGAGAAAATTCTGGAGCTATCGAGCGAAGTTCCCGCCGCCGCGCTCGAGCTTTTTGAACATCCGGCGCAGAGCAGAAAAAATCCATTTCTTCTGAAAAAGAAAATCCTCATTGAATCGCCGAAGGGGCTCTATCTCTTCGAGCCGCTCTTCAAAATCGTCCAATGAGGATTCTAAACTTTACGCTTGCGCTTGGTGCGATTCGCCGCAGGTTCCGCACGCTTTTGCTTTGCGGGAAGATTTCCGTTTTTTTCTGCGGGTTGATTTCTTAGCTACTTTGCGAGTTGCTTTTTTTGCTGTTTTTCTTTTCTTGGTCGTTGTTTTTTTTCTTTTGCGCACAGCCATAATTTTCTCCTTGTTGGCCAATACTTTTCAATTGCAACAACTCCAAATATTTTTCAAACAGATAAAAAAAGATGGCAGGATGATCAGGACAAGAGACTGCCTTTGCCTTCTTAATACGATGCGCGCGGCAAGATTTTTTGAAGGCGTATAACGTAATTCTGCCCTTCAAAAAGGGACAGGATAGGCAAGATCGCAATCCCACCCCAGAAAAGATGCTTTTCAGGGGCCCCGGGCGGCATGATAAGCAAGATAAATTGAGGAAATAACGTAGGGGATTTTTAACTGAGAGAGGACGAAACGATAATTGATTTTTTAACTGCTTTGCAGCCAGCCGCGGTTCATAAATTTTTTAATTTAACATAAGATTGTTTTAAATCTGTTTTTATTTACTTTATTTGCGATTCTTAATATAATAAAATCACAAAAATAAAAAAGGGGTAATTTAATGTCTATTTCTCCAGTTGCATCATCTTCCAGAAGCCAGAGCCCGGTAGATTCCCAGCAGGCTCTCAGCCCGGAACTCGCCGGTCTCGTCGACAAAGCGAAAGCCGCTGCTCAAGTTTCTACAAGCCTTCCCATTTTCATCAAGCAAATGGAGAGAAAAGTAGCGACTGCAGGCCAGGACCTGAACGTTCAACTCGCGACTCTCGTCTATGCCGCCATGGCCGATCAGACGAAAACCGACTACTCCCCCGCGATCTGCGCCCTCATGCGCCAGCTTCCAGACAATGAAAGTTTCGACGCCGCAAAGAATCATCTTCTGAAATACGTCGGCACTGACGGGAACCAGGCAAAATTTGCGAAAAACGGCACGCTCCAGCCTCTGGCCGAGCTCTTAACCCAGCTCGAATATCAGGCCCCCGCAGCTAAAATTGTAGAAGAAGAACCTGAAACACACGAAACTCTGCCTGAAGATCCTGCCAGCGAAGCAGTTGTTGAACTGGAAGACGCTCCACAAGCGGCCTCTTCGTCCGGCTGCTCGAGCAAATGGCTGATCGCGATCCCTGTGATGGCCGCCGCCGCAACCGGTTTTTACCTGCTCCATAAATGGAACTCCGAGCAGAATTCTTGCGGCGCCCAAAACCCGCTCGATCCTTCGTTCGGACAACTGACTCTCTGGGATACCGCTTCGACCTTCGCTCAAACAAGCGCCGATGCGCTCCGCGCGACTGTTTCAGACTGGATGGCCGTTCCTTCCTATAATGTAACCAAGCCTTCCCTTTTCGAAACAGCCATCCCGAATTCCACCCCGATTGCAAGACCGGTTCAGAGTCTGTTTGAAAGCGCAGCTCAAACTGTCCAGCAGTTGACGGCGCCGGTTGTAGAGAGAAACTTCACCCAGCCCGTATGCAGCGCAGCCGAGGCCCTTCAACAGTCCTTGCCAACATCCTCTCTCACGGATCAAGTAGTTAGCGCGGCTGAAGCCGTTGCAGCCGCTGTAAAAGAAACAGTTCAGGCTCCAGCCGCTGTTCTCCAGCTAACGGCTCAGAAGGCGCAGGAAGTGCTCGAAGTCACCATCGCGAATCTCAAACCCGCTGCGAAAAAAATCACTTTCCCCACGAAGTTCGCCTCCAACTTGCGCGTCGTGGCTAACTCATACTGCATGGCCGTTGGACGGATCTGTATTCCGATTTGCAACCAGGCAGGACAGTTGATCAAACCTGTGATGAACCATCTGGGTCAATATATCCAGCCCAAGGCTCCCTGGATCAGCTGCAACCCTATAAAATTCTAAGCACGACGGCCGTCATGTCGTCATGCTGGATGGCGCCGCCGCTAAAACGGCGCGCGTCTTCAAGAAGGCCGCCCGAGATTTCTTCGGCGGCCTTTGTTTTATTATGCAAAAGAGCTTCTTTCAGCCTCTTTTTCCCGTAAAGCTGATTCTCCGGATCGTGCGCCTCGATGATCCCGTCCGTATAGATGGAGAGAAGATCCCCTTTTTTGAGCGTTTTACGAGAGATCGGCACTGAGTCGATCTGCTGCGCTCCGAGCGCAATTCCTTCGGTCCATAACTCTTCGAGATGGTTTTCCCTCAGAAGCAGCGCAGGCGGGTGCCCCTGGCTGCAATACGTTAGACTTTTTTCTTTCGGATCGTAGATCCCGATCCAGGCTGTGACGAACATCCCGGTATTGCGGGCGTCGAGCCAGAAAAGGTCGTTCGCCCCGCGGACGATTTCAGCCAGGTCGGACGATTTCGTCGCAAGAGCCCGGATCATGCTGCGAAGGCCGAGAGAGTAAAGGCAGGCGGAGATCCCCTTGCCGGCCGTGTCCGCGACCGCGATGAGAAGAGAGCCGTTTTCCATCTGGAAGAGATCATAAAAATCGCCGCTGACCTCAAGCGCAGGCAAGTAGGCCGCCCCTGCGTCGAGAGATGAAATCTCCGGCAAAGACTCGGGAAGAAGGCTCTTCTGAATCTCGTGGCCGATCTTGAGCTCTTCGGCCAGCCGCTCCCGGTGGAGCCGCTCTTTTTCCGCCTCTTTTTGGTGCGCGAGCATCGCGTCGAGGGTCTCGTTGAACTGCTCGCCGAGCGCGTTGATCTCGAACCCCATCCAGTCGGGGCTGTACCGCGCATGAACGGACCCCTCGCCGACGCGGAGCATCGTTTTGGAGAGCTCCTGGAGAGGCTTGGCGATTCTGCGGGTAAGCCAGTAGACGGCCCCGCCGCCGATCACGCCGAAGAAAAAGAGGATCGAGGCGAGCCGGAAATAGTAGTTTTTCTTCTGCAGCTCGCGGATGAGGTCGGGGGGAATCGTCAGATCGAGGGTCAGATCGGTATCCTCGATCGGCTCTTTGACCATGAGGAGATCCGACGCATCGGTCCGGGGCGCCATGTTCTGAGCCAGGACTTTGCCATCGGGGCCGACGATCGCCATCCGGATCGGGTAGGGGGAATCTTTCTCCTCGGCCATCCGCTCAATGAGCTGAGAAAAGGGAACCGCGATGACAAGAGCCCGCTGGCTCGACATTTTTCTCCCGACGAGAAGCGCTTCCCTGCGGGGGCTGGAGAGGGTGAATGTATCGGGAACCTGCGTCTGGAGGGCGAACGACTCGATTTTCCACTGTTTGCCATATTTCCCGGGATCGGAGGAAGCGATCTCGAGGATATTCCAGTTGCTCTGGATCGTCTGCTGGATGATCCCTTCCCGTTCTTTTGCGAGGACGAAAAGGATTTCCTGGGTGTCTTTAAATTTTTGCTTATATTCCTGGCGGTAAAGGAATAGCGTCTCGAGAAAGAGGGGGATGGCAAGCAATAGCACGCTGACGAGAAGAACCCGCCGGGCGAGCGATCCGGTCGGATGAGGCTTTTTAGTAATTTTGCATTCCGTCATACTAATTGGGATGCTAGCAAAAAAGATCATCAGCTTACAACACCCCCTTGTCAAACACTGGGTATCCCTGCGCTCCGACAAGGCCTACCGCGAAGATAAAAAGCGGCTCCTTCTCATGGGAGAAAAGGGAATCCGCGAGCTGGCTGAAAAAATTCCGATCCACTCTTTAATTTCTTTGGAAGAGGCCCCGAAAATCGCCTGCCGCGAGGCGTTTTGCGTCACTGAAGGCATCCTCGAAAAGATCACCGGCCTCAAAAATCCGGACGGATACGCCGCTGAAGTCTCCCTCCCCGAACCGGAGGATCTCTCTGACAAATCGGCCCTCCTCATCCTTGACGGAGTCTCCGATCCGGGGAATCTCGGAACCCTGCTGCGGACGGCGCTTGCCCTCGGCTGGGACGGCGTCATCGCCACGGCGGGCACGGTCGACCTCTTCAACGACAAGGCGCTCCGAGCCGGCAAGGGAGCTCAATTCCATCTCCCGTATGCGCGGCTGACGCAGGAAGAAACGGCGGATCTGCTGCAGCGGAGAAAAATCCGCGCCTACCTCGCCGATCTCGAAGGCGCTCCCCTCGATCAGGTTGCGCTCCATCGCCCGCTCGCCCTGATTTTAAGCCGCGAGGCGCAGGGGCCTTCCGCCTGGGCTGAGCGAATCGCCGAGAAAATCACAATCCCGATGGAGCCGGGAGTCGAATCGCTCAACGTCGCCGCATCCGGCGCCATCCTCCTCTACGCACTGAGGCCCGAATGACCCGCGAATACGATTACGAAGAAGAATTTCACTCGAAAGACCGGAAAAAGTTCCGCAAAGAGCGGAAGCTCGCCCAAAATCTCGACCGTTCGAAATACAAGAAAACCGACCAGGTGGAGAAAAAAACGGAAGAGATCGACCTGAACCTGAAGCGGGGAAGAGTCGTCGCCATCACCGGGGAGGGAATCTGGGCCGACTGCGAAGGCGTCCGGTACCGCTGCTCGCTCAAAGGCGCTTTAAAAAAAGAAAAGCTCCAGATTAAAAACCTGATCGCCGTCGGCGACTACGTCCGCTTCTCCGCCAGCGCGGAAACGGAAGGGAACATCGAGCAGATCGAAGAGCGCTATTCGACGCTGGCCCGCACCGACATTTCAGGCAAAAAAGAGCAGCTCATCGCCGTGAACGTCGACCAGGCCGTCATCGTCGTCTCGGTCGTCAACCCGCCGCTGAAACCGGCTCTCGTAGACCGCTATCTGATCGCCGCCGAAAAAGGGAACATCCACCCGCTCATCGTCCTCAATAAAATCGATCTGCTTGAAAACGGGCCGCAGGAGGAACTGGAGCGCTACAAGGAATTCCTGGCCGCCTACGAGCCGCTCGGAATCCCGATCCTCTCGATCAGCACTGAAAAAAAAATCGGCCTCGACGCGCTCCGCGCCCTGCTGAAAGATAAAACCTCCGTCTTTTCAGGGCAATCCGGCGTAGGCAAATCGTCGCTTCTCAACGCCTGCTTCGGATTGAACCTGAAAACAGGCGGCCTGGCATTCAAGACTTCGAAGGGAACCCACACGACCACGACAGCCGAACTGCTCCCTCTTCCCGAAGGAGGCTACTGCGTCGACACGCCTGGCATCCGCAGCTTTGGAATCTGGGATTTGCAGAAAGAAGAAGTGGCTTCCCATTTCCAGGATCTTGCCTCTTATGCCGTCCGGTGCAAATATAAGGATTGCTCCCACTTGAGCGAACCTGAGTGCGCCGTGCTCAAAGCGCTGAAAAAAGGGAAAATCCACCCGATCCGCTATGAATCGTACAGCTCGCTTTACGACGAAGCGACCGGCGGGATGGACAATCGGATGAAACGTAAAACGACGGACGAAGATGATTGAATCGTGCCATGCTCTCGAAATCCTCGACTCGCGAGGCAACCCGACTCTGAAAGCCACCGTCAAATCGACCGAAGGGGCGATCGGACAGGCCGCCGTCCCCTCCGGCGCATCGACGGGCGAACACGAAGCCGTTGAACTCAGAGACGGCAATCCCAAGCGCTACGGTGGCAAAGGGGTTTTGAAAGCAGTCGAACATGTAAACGGCCCGATCAACAGCCTCCTCAAAGGGAAATCGCTTTTCAACCAGGAAGAAGCCGACCGGGCGATGATCCGGCTCGACGGAACCGAAAACAAAAAGAATCTCGGCGCCAATGCGATGCTCGGCGTCTCCCTTGCTCTGGCGAAATGCGCCGCCGCAGCGAAGAAGCAGCCGCTCTACCACATCCTGGGAGGGACGCTTTTGCCCTGTCCCATGATGAACATTCTAAACGGCGGCGTCCACGCCGACAACGGCCTCGATTTCCAAGAATTCCTGATCCGCCCTGTCGGAGCGCCCTCCTTTCATGAAGCAGTCCGCTGGGGCGCCGAAGTGTTCCACACCCTTAAATCGATCCTGAAAAGCCAGAATCTCTCGACCTCCGTCGGGGACGAAGGAGGCTTCGCTCCGCAAATTTCTTCGAACGAAGAGGCTTTTGATTTGATTGTCCGCGCCATTGAAAAAGCGGGATTCAAGCCCGGCGTCGACATCACTCTCGCCTTCGACGCCGCCGCATCCGAATTCTTCCAGGACGGCCTTTACGTCGAGAAGAAAAAACAGAAAGCGGGGCTTCCCTTTTTAAGCCGCAGCTCCCGCGACCAGGCGGCTTACCTGAAAAAGCTCGCCGACTCCTATCCCATCGACACCATCGAAGACGGGATGGATCAAAACGACTGGGACGGATGGGTTCATCTCACCCGCGAACTCGGAGACCGGCTGCAGCTCATCGGCGACGATATTTTCGTTACAAACGTCCGCTTTCTGCAGCGGGGAATCGAATCGCGCGCCGCCAACGCGATCCTGATCAAGCCGAACCAGATCGGAACGCTCACCGAGACGATCGAAACAGTGAATCTCGCAAAAAAACATCATTTCCGGACGATCATATCCCACCGCTCGGGGGAAACCGAAGACACAACGATCGCCGATCTCGCGGTCGGACTCTCTTTGGGCCAGATCAAAACCGGTTCCCTCTCCCGCTCCGACCGGGTCGCCAAATACAACCGGCTCCTCGAGATCGAAGCGGAACTCGGCAAGCGCGCCCAGTTCCACCCGCGCGCCCGCAGCATAGGATAAGAACATGGAAAAACACCCGATCGGCTCCGTCGTTAATTTTTGTTCCAATGAACGCCGGTTTTTAAAAGCGTGCCTGGAGCAGGCCTCTCTCTTTTCCAGACAAATCGTCGTCCCCGTCTGCGACCATTTCTTCGACGGCGTTCCCGAAGATCGGGAGATGCTGGAGGAAGTGTACGAGGCGTTTCCCCGGATCCAGTTCATCGAGTATCCGTTCATCCCCGCGCGCATCCCGAAAAAAGTGTGGAAATGGGTGGCCCCCTCTTCCTTCTGGCACAGCCTGTCGCGTCTGATCGGCTTCCATTTTTTAAAAGAAGAGATCGAAACCGTTCTTTTCCTCGACGCTGACGAAATCGCCGACGGCAAGCGGGTATCCGAGTGGCTCGACTGCAGCGACTACCAGCTTCACATGGCTCTCAAACTGGCCAACTACTGGTATTTCCGCGAGCCGTGCTACCGCTCGGTTAAATGGGAAGACTCGATCGTGATGGCGCAGAAAAAGGCGCTGAAGGGCGAGCTGATTCTGCGCAAAGAGGAGCGGGACGCGATCTACGATTCGCTCCCCGGACCGAAACGCCGCCATGTGATCGGCGTCAACGGAGAGCCCATGTTCCATCACTACAGCTGGGTGCGGACCGAAGAAGAAATGATGAAAAAAGTCCAATCCTGGGGGCATAAACACGACCGCGATTGGCCTGAGCTGGTGAAGAAGGAATTTTCAAAGCCTTTCCAGGGAACCGATTTCATCCACGGCTACCAGTATCAGACCGTAGACTCGCTCTTCGAGATCACTCTAGGGGAAACCTCGTTCCACAAAAAGGGGGCGAAAAACGTCCGGCGGCTGACGGAAAAAGAAGTGCTGGATCTCGTCCGCTGCAAAAAAAGCGCCTTCTGGGAGTGGCTTTCCCAGTTCTTCTTTTTCTCTAACTGACCTTTATTTTCTTGCGAGGCTCTTCAGACTCCGGATAGACGATTTCCGTGCACGCCCCGAAGAAATCCCCTTTGGGAATCAGTTCCACCTTCCCGAAGTTGAGGCTGGAATAGAGGCCGTTTCCACTCCCTACGATAGCGATCCAGTGGTATTCTTCCGGGTCTTCCTTGACCTTCATCAGCGCCATGATCGGCCTGCCGCTGCTCAAAATCGATTCGACCCGCTCTTCTTGCAATTGTCCAATCCGGGAAAAGAAAACGCCCGTGATCTTTTCGAGCCCGGCCTGCATTTCGGCCGCAGTGGTTCCGTCTTTGCACACTTTCGCAGCGTCGAATGAAGAATAGATCTGTTCAATATGGTTTCTTTTGCGCGTCCAGAAGTGGAGAGCCATCGCCGCTGCGTGAGGACCGCAATATTTTTCACGGAATCCGCTCCTCTGAAGCCTTCTCATGATCTGAGCGGCTTTTTTTTCCAGCGAGCGGAACGTATGCCTGCTCTGGATATAGGAAAAGCCGGGATGGGCAGAGGTTAAATGTTGAACAGAACTCATAAGGCCAAAAAAATTAAGGCCTTGCCGATTTTTTTTCTACGTTCTCTTTCATCATTCTTATCATTCCATCGTTCTCATCGTTTTTCTTCTCCTGCGACAAAAATCGGAATGCAGCAAAAGACTTATAATCGAGCAGCAAGACTAACGATGAGACCGTTGCATATCCCTC
>CAYPZU010000042.1:14398-18546 GCA_964415395.1 uncultured bacterium | reverse complement strand
TCCGACCCGGAAGGACAGGGACGAGGGTGCGTATTCTTCTGCGGCGATTATTTAAATGCTCCTTTCACCGAAGGGGCGATCTCGAGCGGCCAAAGAGCTGCAGCCCTCCTTCTCAACGCTCTGTAGCCTAGAAGCGCTCAATCGGCGCCCAGCTCGCGGTAGAGAAGATCGAGAAAACGGTTGTTCTCAAACACTTCGCGGTTCAGATAGATCCAGTCGCGCGTGTCCCAGCCGCACACCGCGTCCATGAGGCTGCCGAAGTCAAATAAAAAAACATTGTTGAGCTGGTTCCACAGGCGGCGCTGGAGCGGCCGGCCAGAGCAGCCCATCGAAAAAACAATAACCTGGTAGCCTTCGCGTTTCCGGGCCTCCTCAAGACATTCCTTCTCGATCCGGTCGATCTCGACATACGAATTCTTCGGCGGGGTAGGAATAAAAACACACTCCTTCCCAAAAAGAAGATTCTTCACGCTTTGCGGGATATTGGCGTTGCCGACTAGGATCGTGCAGGGAGACCTTTTGAGGAATTTGAGAAAATCGATACAGAGCTTTTGCTTATGGGTTGCGGCATAAGCGAGGGCTGTCATCGAATAGACGTCTCTGATGGGTCCGCCCCAAAAGGGAAATACCGCGTTGAGCATCTCAAAGCAAAACCCATAATCGACCTCGAATGCGCCTGGTTTCATCCCCTCCTCAAAGCCAATCCCCTTGCAATTGAGACAAAGACACTTCAAAACGTTCGGGCCATTGAGGCCAAAGGCTTTTCTCATCTCGAGCATGAGTTGCGCGTCGGCAAACTGATTGCTGTCCTCAAGACCTTGCGCCAGCGCCGCGTCGCCGTCGCCAAAGCGGAGATAGACGCCCCGCTCTTCGCTTGCAATCAACTCGCGGATCTTCCCAAGAGTTTCCTCGGTTTTATGAAAGTTCTGGGAAAAAAGAGCCATCGCTGGAAAGAGAAGGAGTAAAAAACGCATAAATTCCTCAACAATCGAGCGGGGTATCAAACCACCCCTTCAGTTAATTTTCAAGACAGGAAAGAAAAAAATTCTTGTCCTAAAACGCGGAGGAAGAAGAAGATGTCACCCTCGAAAAGGAGAGGCGCCATGCTGCGGATGTTTCTGCCAGTTTTCATCGGGGCTGCTGCGATTTGCAGCGGTGACCTTCTGGAACAATTCAACCAATGCAAAGAAAGAGAAGAGCTTCCCTTTTTAAGACAGCTCGCCTCGAATTGCGCTTCAATTGCCGAAATAGGCGCCGATGAAATCGTGCCAATGTGGGCGCTTCTTTTGGGCCTCTCGGAAAACGGCCAGGAAAAAACGTCCTATATCCGGATCGCACCCGATTATTTCGTCCATCTCAACGAACTCATTTTGGCAGCCGAGCTGGCCTCCCCAAAAGGGATTTCGTTTCAATCGATGGAGGAGCCTGATTTCTACGACGCCGACATGGTGATTCTCAACGACCCCTCCCCTTCCGATCTTGAAACATTCTCTGCAAAAGCGAAGCAATACCTCGTTGTCCGGGGCGGAGCCGATTCTTTTATGGCGGCCCATCCGGAGTGGACCCTTAGAAACCAGCAATTTTCGGAGTTTGCGGTTCTGGAAAAAGCCCACGCTCCCTCGTTTCTTTACAGGATAGAAGAGAAAAACCATCTTCCCGATGATCCGAAAGAACTCTACATCGACGTGATGAAGAAAATCCTGGCCAACACGATTTACGAAGATGCGAGCTATCAGGGGGATTTCAATCCGGAACACAGAGAATACGGCTTCGACCATCCTAAACAGGCGCTCACAATGGTCGGAATGAAGCGGCTTGACAACCTCCATTTCTGCATGCAGGAGATTTTAAAAAACCAGATCCCGGGCGACTGCATCGAGACGGGAGTGTGGCGCGGCGGCTGCACCATTTTGATGCGGGCCATCTTGAAAGCTTTTGGCGATACGGAGAGAAAAGTGTGGGTCGCGGACTCGTATACCGGCGTCCCGCCGCCAAATCTCGAAAAATATCCCCAGGACCGGATCAGCCCTTTGCACACCGAGTCCTACCATTATCTCGCCGTTCCGTTGACCACAGTGAAAAACAATTTCAAAAAGTTCGGCCTTCTCGACTCTCAAGTCGTCTTTTTAAAAGGACTCTTTTCCGACACTCTGCCAAAAGCTCCAATAGAACAGCTCGCCTTGATGCGGCTCGACGGCGACCTGTATGAATCGACGCTCGACGCGCTCACAAATCTCTATCCTAAACTCTCCGTCGGAGGCTTCGTGATCATCGACGATTTCGGCTCGAACCCGAATTGCGTCGAAGCGCTGACCGATTACCGGAGAGAGCATCAGATCGAAGATCCATTCATTCCAATCGACTTCGCCTCCGTCTACTGGCAGAAGACGAAGCCATGATTCTCCTTTTTCTCCTGGCGGCTTTGCAAGTATTCGGGAAAGAAACTGTTACCTGCGAAATCCAGGGGCAGCTGGGCAACCAAATGTTCCAAACGGCCGCCGCCGTCTCTTTCGCCCTCGACAACGGGTATGAGGCGCGCTTTCCCAGTTTGAGGCAGGCGATCAACGGGCAGCTCAACCTCCAGGATGTCTTTTACCAACTCGACGCCTCCGAAATACCCCATGGCGGAGAGTGGACGCATCATAGCGAGGCCGCCTACCACAGCTTCGCCCCCATCGCCTTTACTCAAGGAAAGAACCTCTGCCTCCACGGCTATTTCGCCCACCAGAAATACTTCGCGCATCATACCGATTTCATCCGGGAGCTCTTCGCGCCCAGGCAGGAGATGCTGGAACGAATCGAAGCGAAATATGGCGCGGTTTTGAAGGGAGAAACGGTTGCGCTCCACGTGCGGACGTTCCTGCCCGACGCGATCGACCCGAATAACGGGATCGGCAGGACGAAATGGGACTATTATTTGCAGGCCCTGCAGCTTTTCCCCGAAGAGACAGCCATTTTAGTTTTCACCGATTCGGTCGAGTGGGTGAGGAACAACTTTCCCCTCTATCGCTTCAACATCCATTTCATCGAGGGGAACTCCCACACGTTCGATTTCTATCTGATGTCCCGCTGCTCCCATCAGATCATCTCTCCGAAATCGACCTACTCCTGGTGGGCCGCCTGGCTCAACCCCAATCCGGATAAGATCGTCATCCGCCCCGATATTCAGGACTGGATCGACGAGGACGGCTTCCCCTCCTCCTGGATCAAAATCGCTGTCGAATAGCTCATCTAATAATATTTACTTTAATTTAACAATTTAATCATTGATTATTAATAAAAATTTATATATAATATTTCAAGCAACAAACTTAAAATAAGCTGGATTTAGATGAATTTGATTCGCGCAAGTTATCAGTGCCTTGAAAATCTTGGAAACGCCTACGCAGATACCATAGACCGGATGGGAAATGCTCTCAGGGATGCGGAAGGGCCGAGGCGGCAGATCGCCCAACTCGTCCGCAATTCGTTTTGCTCGCTGGCAGCTGCGGCTCTGGTTACAACCCCTTTCGGAGAGGGACTCGTGATGGCGGGGTCATTGTCGCTGTTTGGAGTTGTCGTTGCCAACTTCGTCGAAGATCCGGCAGGTTTTCAGGAAAAAATAGAGCTGTTTGCCAGAAGCTCTGAATTTGCGACTCTCAGTCTCTAAGCGAGTCTTCTTGCGGCGCGGAAAGGCAAAGTTTCGCTTGTTCCGTTCCACTCCGCGCTGGCTAACTCGCTGAGATGGATCGACGGGTCGTTTTCCTTCACAGTCGAGTGGATGAAGCAGCCCTCGCCCACAAACATCCCGACATGGCGGATCTGATCCTGGGCCTTGCCCCAGAAAACGAGATCGCCCGGCTGGAGCTTATCAATCGGAACTTCCTGAAACCCTTTCCAAATAAATTGGTCTTTTGAGTCGCGCGGCAGCTGCACGCCCATTTGAGCGTAGAGCATCTGGACGAATCCGGAACAGTCGTATCCGTCGAGAGAGGATCTTCCTCCCCAGGCGTAAGGCAAACCGATGAATCGATGGCTGACCCGAACCATCTCATCGAGCCGCATCGGCGCCTCTTCCTCGCTGAAATCCCCTTTCTGGATATAAACCATTTGGCCGGAAACGAGCTCCACCGTCGCCCAGCGGGGATGGGCTCTATTCACAACCTCGA
>CAYPZU010000042.1:0-14388 GCA_964415395.1 uncultured bacterium | reverse complement strand
CAACCTCGAACCGGCTCCCGAATCCAAGGCTGTACAAAGGGCCTTTCTCAGTGTCCGCTTCGACGTAGAGATGCGCTTTCAGCCGGTGGATTCTCCCAATCTTCTTGGCTTGCGCGAAAAAATCTTCCTTCAATTCGACGATAGAACGCTTTTTGACCCAGCCGACATAGCCATCATCTTCCGTTGCGATCTTCAGCCATCCGTTCCGCTCATCTAAAATCTGTACTTTTTGCGAATGGACTGCGTCGGAAACCACTGCAGAAAGAGGCATGGGTTCCTCCCGCATGAGCGCATGCGGTTCCTGCACATAGTAAAACCTGGCGGCGGCTGTCATACTGCCCTTCCTGTAATCTGGTGAATGATGCGGATCTTGAGATCCAAGCGCCTGATGATGCGGACGCCAGCCCGGATCCAGCTGAGATAGAGACTGGCGTCGATCTCGCTCAAATCATCCTGCTCGCGGGCAACCCGGTATTTCAGCATCTCGGCGTAGACAACCCGTTTCATCCTCACGAACCTCCGAATCGCCCGACTTCCCGCCAGATGCGCGGCTTGAACGTAAGAGAGCCCCCCTTCTTGCTGGATCTCTGCTGCGCATCGCGCCAATTCAGCCTGGCATTGGCGGACAGTTTCTGGGTGGAAGATCTTGACCATAGCCCCTTCCTGATGAAAGAGGCGATTATGAGAAATAAATTATATTTTTACAAGAACTTTACCAAATGAGAGGCGACGAGCCGAGAGGCTGCGGGCCGCGGATAAAGTGGGGCTTGATGTCTGGCATGTCGATCAGCGTCGGCAAATAAGTGATTTCGCCAAACGGGCTGCCGATTTTCGCCAGCGGCAGGTTTTTCTCTTTCACGATATCGGAAAACGGCTTCGTTCCATTAAGCGCAGCATGGTCGAGAAGGCCAAGCTGCTGCGCCCACATGCACATCCTCGTGAGAGAAACTCTTACCTGGTAGCTACCCCCTTCGGTCGCTCTTCTGTAGAGCGCGGCGGCGATCCCGGCAGAGCCTGCGTAGGCGGCCAGATAGTCGGCGAAGATGACTTGGAGCGGCATCAGAGGAGCGTCGACAGCTCCTTCCGTGTCGACATAGCCTGACACTGTGACAGCCATCATGTCGAACCCGCGGAAGTTCGCCCATTCGCCTTCGAAATCGAAGCAGCGGAGCTCGTGGGAGATGATCCCTGGCTTCGATGAAGCGAGCCGTTTGGGAGAAATTCCTTTCTGATCCAGGTTGAGGTAGGAACAGGTGAAGACGTCTGCGTCCTGAAGGAGGGCAAAAAACTGGCGCATGTCGGCTTCGTCGTTGAAATCGCAGTAAGCGGTCCGCTTGCCGATATCGGTCTCGAGGCGCCAGTTGAGATGGTCGGGATAGTTGGGTTTGGTGATGTGGAGCACGTCGGCGCCGAATTCGGCCAGCGTCCGCCCCGTAATCGGCCCCCCGATCACATGCGTGCAGTCGAGGACGCGGATGCCATCTAAAACAGCCTTATGTCCTTTCGGGAGCGGAATCGGATCGCTCTCGCCGATCTTCTCCACTTCGACGATCGGTTTCGAGGCGAGTCTTCTGCCGACGGGATGGGCGAGCCACTCCTCAGGCGTCCGGACGATGCCGATCGCACCCGATTCTTCCCGGATCGCTTTTTCAAGGGCCTCGGCGTCCCACTGCATCACAGCCGCTTCGACAGCTCTCTGCGTGGGCGCGCACTTGAGCACTTTGTAGACGGCGTCCCTCAGGCGCGGATAGTAGAACTCCATCTTCACGAATTTCCCGTCGCGCGTCGGGTAAAATTCCCCGCTCAAAGGAGAATCGACGCCCGCCGCCGAGCCGTAATCTGTGAATGGCAGCCTGCGCCCGTTCTGTCGCATGAAGGCGACCCCGTGGTGCTGGTGCACTGCGTTTTTTACATCGACGGTCACATTTTGGCATTTGCCGCCGCGCAGCTCCCACAAATCGCTCAGCGCCATGCCGAAAGCCGCCTGCGCCGCCGCCATCACTTCGCCGAAGCGGTGGCGCGACGCCAACACCGGGTCTTTCCCTTTGATCCGCACCTTCCCCTTGAACTGCGATTCTTTCTTTCCGATCGCAGACAAAATCAGATCAAGCGCCTGCTGCGATGTTTTTGTGTCGACGTGAGCCATGGAAAATCCTCGGGTCTATTTTCCTTTCGTATACTGAACAAAGGAATAAAGAATCAACGAAGAGCTTCGATCCAGATCGTCCCCATTTTACCATAGAAGACGCCATCCGGCCCGACCGCTTCGGGATCGAGGCGCAGATACTCATCGATCCACTCCTCATAGAAAGCCCGCCTTTCAGCTAAAGGCACCGCCGGAGTGAACGTCCCTTCGAGCCAAACGAGCAGCTCTTCCCTGTCGACGAACGGATCTCGCGTTTCGATGGGGCGGATCAAATAGGAATGAAAGCCCGCCTTCGAAAAAAGCTCTTCATATTGCTCGGCGGAGAGGAATTTCCGCGGGGGGATATTTTGCCAATAGGGCAGCCAGCGGAGCCTTTTCTGAACGGCTGCGCGCGCTAGGTTCCACGCGGGGTTGGCCAGAGCCGGCACCAAAACGAGGAGCCGCCCGCCCGGCTTGAGAAGAGAGAGCGCGCTGTCAAGAGCCGCGGGGATATCGGGGCAATGCTGGAGCGCGCAAAAAGACACGACCCAATCAAAG
This sequence comes from uncultured bacterium, assembly GCA_964415395.1. Taxonomy (GTDB): domain Bacteria; phylum Chlamydiota; class Chlamydiia; order Chlamydiales; family SM23-39; genus CAYPZU01. Next base: position 11,705 of record CAYPZU010000042.1, on the reverse strand, counting down.
AGGCCGATCTCTGCGGGATGAAGAAAGCTCCCTTCCGCAAAACTGAGGTTCGGATATTCAACAGGATGAAATTGTCTTAATGCCCACCCGATCATCGCAGACGAAGGATCGATGCCGAGGACAAAGCCGTGCGGCGCAAAGCGGGAAAGATCGGCGGTGATCTTCCCATCTCCGCAGCCGATGTCGAGGATCATTTCATCCCCTCTCAGCGTTTTCAGATAGGGAGCAAGAAAGGAGACGGCCCACCGCCTCTGCAATTCCGAGCTGTGGACATACGAGCGCGCAAGGCCGGCGTCCCAATAGGAACTTTCAGCAAAAAGAAAGGAAAAAAGAAAAATACCACAGAAAAAACGAAGAAACATATTAACCGATGATTCTAATCTAGGAGAGAAATTCGCTGTATTTTAAAAACGGACTCCAAGGCCGCCTCCTGCTGAAAGGCCGCTCAAATCAGCTTTCCTGCCATATGTTTTTTCTGTATCGGAAAAGTCAAACTTCAAAAGCATGTATTCAGCGAAGAGGTCCACGAAAAACCAGCTCGCGTCAATACAGAGACCGGTTTTAAAAATGCCTCCAAGACCCCACTTCTTCCGCACCCGCTTGACCGCAGGAGCCTCATCCTTGCAATAAAGATAGGAAGGGAGAAATCCAGCTCCAATATAGGGAGATAAACACCCTGCATCGAAAAGATATTTCAGCCCTACGCCGATAGGAACCAGGCGCATTTTTGTATTGAACCGCTCCCCGATCGAATGGCCCCGGTTTGGAAAAACGCTGGCGCTTAGCCACGGATAAAGACCCCGGTACGCCTGAAAAGACGATTCCGCTCCGATTAAGACTCCCGACCCCATGATTTGACGCGTGGTTGAGTCGGTGGGATAAAAGTAAGACGCTTTTGCCTCAAGGCGTGTTTCAAAGGAAATCAGATGAAAGGGCAAAAGAACAAGCGCAAAAAACCAGGACCGCATGAAGATTCTCCAGTTCAAAAAACAGCTTTCTACAAAATAACTTTTTACTTTACAATCTTTCCACAAAAATGGAGTTTTTCAGATGAAGACCGCCGTATTCACGCTTATTTTTACAAGCTTCTGCGCAGCCATGGCCGATGGAGCGTGCCAGCGAATTTATGTTGCGAATAACAATGCGGCTTCCATGGATTTAACCGAATTCGACTCTGCTTCAAACACCATCCTTTCTTCAGTGCCGACGGGACTTGGGCCGCGCGAAATCGCCTTTACTCCAGGTCAAGCCCGCGCTTACATCTCTGATCAAACCGGAGAAAGCGTTACAGTGATTGACACAGCGACCAATGGGATGCTTGCGACAATTCCTCTGCCGCCCGGCTCGACGCCTGTCGGGATCACAGCTACGGCAAGCAGGGTCTATGTCGCTGGCAATTCCTCGCATGAAGTCTATGTCATCGACACAGCAAGCAACGCCCATATTGCGACGATCACCCTCATGGGCTCCAATCCAAATGAGGTGGGCGTATCCCCAGATGGGAGCGAACTTTATGTGGTCGTTACCGGATCCAACCATGTAGAGATCTACAACGCCGCTGACAACAGCTATATTACAACGGTCGCTGCCGGAACGACCCCAAACGGCCTTGCTTTCACGCTCGATAACGCCTACATCGTCAATCAAGGATCGAACGATATCACGGTGATTGATCTGGCGACGCATGCGGCAACGACACATTCCTTAGCGCCGATGAATGCACCGCAAGACATCGCCATCACCCCGGACGGAGCCATCGCCTACATCACCTCGATTTCGGATGACGCTGTTTATCTCTACGACATTGCAACAAACGCCGTTCTGCCAGGCAGCATCGCGCTCCCGGGGGGATCCGCTCCTTCGTACGGGATCTCCATTTCCACAGAAGGCTCTGGTATCTATGTAAGCCATTATAACGCCAATACAATGAGCGTAATCGATGGAGCGACGCGCTCGCTGCTCTATACAACAGGCGCTCTCTTTTCGATGCCGCTCGGCATCGGCATTCTTTGCTCCGACTTGGTGTCAGGCGATTGCAGCAAAACGATTTTCCTGACCCAAACCTCCCTTTCGAACGAAATCAGCTGGACCCCGATTGTCAGCGTTGTCCCCGTCCAATATGAAATCTATCGCGAAAACCAACTGATCGGATCCGTTTCATCCACGTCGTATTTCGACCGCGCAAGGAAAAAAGAAGAGACCTTTTCGTATACAGTCTATGCCGTCACTTCCAATGCGAGAACGCTTCTGGGAACCATCTCCGTCCCCCCATGCAGATAGTTTGGCTATGCTTTTCCTTTTCTCAAAGCCAGCTCGAACCACTTGCGAAGTTCCACAAGGCCAAAGGAGGCGAAGAACATCCCGATCGGGTATTTCCAAAGCGCAAGCGGGATCGGAACGCTGTGGAATAGCTCTGGAATGAGATAGATCACGGAGCACTGGAGCAGAACGCCGAAAGCAAGCCCGCCGTAGATCCAAGGATTGATCGCAAAGCTTCTCCCGAAGTGGAGGAAAAACGGCTCCCTCTCTTTTTGCGCCTGCAGGCCGTTCGCCCACTGAGCCGTAACGACTGAGGTAAAGATCAAAGTAGAGACTTCCGGTTTAGAAAACGAGTCGAGGAGATGGAGATAGAGAACAAAACAGAGCACTCCCACTCCAAGCCCGAACCAGAGGATCCGGATAAACTGCGCCAGATCGAAGAATTGCTTCTCCGGATTTCTCGGCTTATGGCGCATCACGTCCCCCTCCTCTTTCGCAAACGGAAAGAATTTATCCTGCACGCCGTTGCTGATCAGGTTGATCCAGAGGATCTGGATCGCAACGAGCGGAGGTGGAAGCTGGGCCAAAACGGCGAGCAGAAGGAGGAAAATCTCCTGCACGCAGGTGGAGATGAGATAATAAATCACTTTCCGGATATTGTCGCCGATCACGCGGGCGTTCCGGATCGCCTCGACGATGATTTTCAGGTTATTGTCGGTGATTACCATCTTCGAGACGCTTTTCGCCGCCTCAGTGCCCGATCCCATCGCGATTCCGATATCGGCCGCTTTGAGGGCAGGGACGTCATTGACTCCATCGCCTGTCACCGCAACGATCTCCCGCGCGCTTTGGAGCAGCTTCACGACACGGTATTTATGTTCGGGCAAAATCCGCGCCAGCACGGTTGTCTTCTTGAGCGCGGATGAGAGGCTTTCATCAGACATCGCTTCGATTTCTTTCCCTGAAAGAACCCCATCCCCCTCCGACCAGATCGCCACTTCTTTGGCAATCGCCTTCGCCGTCTTCGGATGATCGCCTGTGATCATCACGACCCGGACGCCCGCTTTTTTCGCTGAAAGAACTGCATCCCGGACGCCCGCTTTAGGCGGATCAAGAAATCCGATCAGTCCGGCGATCCGGATTTTCCAGGAGGCGGGATCGGGATTTCCTTCCCATGCGCCCTCGCCGAACGCGATGACGCGGAGCCCCTCTTCCAGGTACTTCGCGAGAACTCGCTCCAGCTCTGCAAACTCCTCAGAATTGACCGCCCTTTCTTTGAGCGACTCGAACGCGCCTTTGACATAAAGAATCTCTTTTCCGGCGACTTCGTTCACGGTGGCCATCAGCATGAGGCGCGCATCGAAGGAATGGGTCCAGACGCGAGGGTGGAGGCTCCGGATCTCTTCATAATCCTCCACCCAGGATGCTAAAGCCCGGTCAAGGGGATCTCCTGCGCCGTCGGCAGCGTCGTTGCAAAGGGCGGCGCCCCTCCGGATCTTTTCAGGATCGGGCGCGAAGACCTCTTTCACGATCAGCTTCCCTTCCGTGATCGTCCCTGTTTTATCCGAGGCGATCACATTGGTCGTCCCCAGCGTCTCGACTGAAGGGAGGTAGCGGATCAGCGTCTGCTTGCGGCTCAAAGCGACGGCCCCGAAGACCATCACCAACGTTACGACGATCGGAAGCCCTTCCGGCACAGCCGAAACAAGGCCGGCTAAAAGAATATAGCCGAATTCAAGAACGTCCCTCCCCTGGAAAAGTCCCGCTGCGCCAATCAGAGCAAATACGCCGACCAGGAACAGGATGAGTTTCCGCGAGAAGAAATTAAGCGCTTTGACAAGCGGCGTTTCCGGGGAAGCTTCTTTCGCCTTTTCTGCGATCGAAGCGAGATAGGTTTTTCCTCCCGTGCGGACGACGACGCCGTGGCCTGAGCCTCGGACGACGACCGTTCCCGCCAAAAGCATATTGTCCAGTTCGTAAGGAAGGCTGTTTTCCGGAAGAACCGCTGCGTGGTCTTTCACGACAGGAGCAGACTCCCCCGTCATCGGAGATTCGTCGGCCATGAGTCCCGAGCTGTCGGTGAGGCGGATATCGGCGGCAACCACTTCTCCCTCGTAGAGAACCACATAGTCGCCGGGAACCAGCTCCGATGAGGCGATGGGGAGGAATTTGCCGTCCCGCGCAACCTGGTTCTTGCTCTCTGTCATCTTTTTTAAGGCTGCGATCGAAGCTTCCGCTTTGAGCTCCTGCCAGAAAGCCAGCGTCCCATTCATCGCGATAATAAAGAGGATCAGAGCGAAATCAGTCCATTCTCCGATGAGAATCGTCACAAGAGACGCCGTCATCAGAACATAGACGAGAGGACTTTGGAATTGCCGGAAAAAGAGCTTCCATTTGCTCGTTTTTTCCTCATGAAGCACGTTTCTGCCGAAAATTTTCTGGCGGCGCGCTGCCTCTTCCGTGGTTAAGCCGTTTGGGGAGGCTTCCAGCTTTTTGAACACTTCCAAAATAGGAAGGGCGTGATACGGCTCCACAACTGTTCCCTGTTTTAAAAACCGCATCATATGGTAATTTCCCCCTCAATGAAACGTTTTTTTGCATTTCTCTTTGCTGCATCGGCCTGCTTTGCGGACAATCCGATGCACGGCATGTACGGCGCTTATCCGATGGGGCGCGACGCAACCGGAACGAGCTGGATGCCGAGTTCGACGCGGATGCCCCACATCCACCGAATGGCGGGAGATTGGATTCTGATGGCGCACGGCTACGCCAATGGCGTCTACGACCAGCAGGGCGGTCCGATGGGCGGCGACAAATTCTTCAGCGAGAACATGTTCATGTTCACGGCCCAGACCGATTTCGGGATGAGCACCGGCGCGCTCCGGAGCATGATCAGCTTTGAGCCGGCGACGATCGGCTGCAACGGCTATCCGCTTCTGCTTCAAACGGGAGAGACCTGCAACGGCAAAGACCTTCTCGTCAACCGGCAGCACCCGCATGATTTTTTGATGGAGCTGGCCGCCGTCTACACGCTCCGCTTCGCAACCGATAGCTCGTTTTTCGCCTACTTCGGCTATCCGGGCGAACCGGCCCTCGGCCCGCCGGCCTACATCCACCGCTTCTCCGCTTTCTTCAACCCGGAAGCGCCGATCGCCCATCACTGGCTCGATTCGACGCACATTTCGTTCGGCGTCGGCACCCTCGGCCTTGTCCACAAATGGATGAAACTCGACGGCTCGATCTTTACCGGGCGCGAACCCGATGCAGCCCGGTGGAATTTCGACGCGCCCCGCTTCGACTCCTATTCGATCCGCTTTTCAGCCAATCCGCTGCGCGACATCGCCGCCCAAATCAGCTACGGCTACATCAGAAGCCCCGAGGCTCTCGAGCCGGACGTGAACATCCATCGCACGACCGCCTCGCTCAGCTACAATATCGCCTGGGAGAAAAACAACTTCCAAATCACCGGAGCCTGGGGCCTCAACGCCCTCTCCCCCGGACCCAGCCTCAACGCCGCGCTTCTTGAGTCGGCCCTGCAAGTCCGAGAAAGCCACGTCCTTTTTTTCAGAGGCGAATACGCCCAGAAAAATGAACTCCTCCCTGATAGCCATACCGTTTTCAACGTCGGCAAATTCGACCTTGGCTACATCCTCCAATATCCCCTCCTCCCCTTCACCCTCTGGGGTCTTGGCTTCGTGGGCAGCGCCTCTTTCGTCCCCGGCCCCCTCGAAAGCGCCTACGGAGACACCCCCTTTTCCTACATGGCCTTTATAAGAATCGACCTCATCGAATAACCCTGGAGTCCTATTATGTTTGCTCTCCGCGCTTCTTTTCCCCTCCTCGCCGCCGCCCTTCCCGCTCCCTATTCGGAACTTGAGACGGTCCTCCCCTTCAACCCGCAGGGCTGGTATTCCAATCGAAAGCAGATAGAAGCTGTTTTCAAAGAGAACAAAGTCAAAACGGTTGTCGAGGTAGGCTCATGGCTCGGCCAATCGACGCGCCACATTGCAAGCCTTCTCCCCAAACACGGAAAAGTCTACGCGGTCGACCATTGGCTCGGCTCGGTCGAACACACCGGCAACGATCTTGTTCCGACGCTCTATGAACAGTTCCTCTCCAATGTGATCCACGCAGGGCTCACCGACAAGATCATTCCGGTGCGGATGGAAAGCCTGATGGCTGCGCAATATCTATTCGGCACGCCCGTCGATCTCGTCTACATCGACGGCGCGCACGACGCCAAATCGGTTCTAGAAGATCTGGAAGCCTGGTATCCCTACGTCAGGGGGCACGGCGTTCTATGCGGGGATGATTGGACCTGGCCTGGCGTCAAACAGGCCGTTAAGGTCTTCGCTAGCAGGCACCGCCTCGAGATCTACCACAAGAAAGCCTTCTGGCGGCTCATCGAAAAGGATTAAAATTTTCTACTCGGTATAGAGGTATTCGCCCCAGGCGTCTTTTTTGGGGCCTTTGACCTGCCACGAGAGCAGAATGCCTGCGGCATTTACTGCAAGGGAGGCGGTGTAGCAGTCTTTGCCGCAAAGATGGGGAGACGAGGAGCCGTGGATGAAATAGAAGAGGAGAACGGATGTTCCCTGCCGCATATGTTCGAGCGAAAGGCCGTCTTCCTGGCGCGTCCAGCGGTAAATATTGGAAAAGGCAATTCCCGTTTCCCAACTGCCTCTTTCATGGAAAATAAGCTGAGAGGGCGCCGCCTCTATGCGGACATCCGCAGATCCAACTCCTTCGCTCGAGCGAAGATTCAGGCGCTTGACGCGCTGAAGCCGCTTCCAGATTTCATCCATGCAAACAATTGTATTCTAGAAGGCGATTTTCCGTGGGAAAGGCGCTCGGCGCCTGCGGCGTTGAAAGAAGCGGCTCTTTTTTAACCGAATCGACAGAGATCATGAAGGAGAGAGCCGTGATCAACACGAGGGAGAAGCGGAACATCTTCCGAGCCCAGAGTTTGTCGTTGTGCACTCTAAAGCCTTGCGCGCACAGCCAGAGCCACCAGACGCCGAGACCAAACGCCACAGCGAGATAGGCGTAGCCCGCATATTCGAAGAACGTGAGGAGGGCGGCTGAGAGAAGGAAAGCGATGATGTAGAGCGCCATCGCGATTTTTGTCGCGTAGTTCCCTTTTACGAGGGGAAGAACCGGGATCGAAGCGGCGGCGTAATCGTTGATCCGGAGCATCGCGATCGCAAAGAAATGGGGCATCTGCCAGGAGAGCAGGATGAAGAACAGCAGCAGAGCTCCCATATCGTAGCCGCCGCCTGCCGCGGCATACCCGATCACAGGCGGCATCGCGCCTGCGACGCTTCCCAGCTCGGTGGCAAGCGGGGTGTATTTTTTGGAAAAGCTGTAGACGGCGACGTAGATGAGGAATCCCGCGGCGGCGCCGAGGACTGCTCTCTCATTGGTGAATTGGATAAGAACCCCAAACCCGAAAAGGGCAAGCAGCGCTGCAAAGAAAAGCGCCTGAGCGCCTGAAATCAATCCGGAAGGAAGAGCGCGGCTTTTCGTGCGGGCCATCTTCCGGTCGGTAAACCGGTCGATGTAGTTATTGCAAACGCACGCCGAGCCGATGACTGCGCCAAGACCTGCCAGCATCGCCAGAAACAGCCATCCCTGGAACACCCCGCGCGAGGCGAGGAAGAACCCGCCCGCCGTCGTAATGAGATTGCCCATGATGATCCCGGGCTTCGTGAGCAGCAGATAGTTTCTCATAAAGCTCCTATTCGTGGCGGGGCATGAGATTGTAGTCGAGGTGGTACATGATCCACATCGAACCGATCACAACGATGAGAATCACCATCGCGGTGAAATAGAAAGCGATCAGGTTCCAGCGGGGTTTCGACTCCCTGCCGAGATCGAGATAAAGAATGAGCTGGATAGCCGCCTGGACAACCCCGAGAGCCGCGATCGAAAGATGAAGGGGCAGCCCGGAAAGAGTTTGCCGCGAGACCATATAGTAGGAGGCCCCCGCCAGGAAAAGCGAGGCGAGGAACCCGAAGGCGTACGACTTGAACGAAGCGTGCTCCATCCCTTGCTGGATGCCGGTGTCTTTTTCCATCTTATACCCCCATCAGGTAGACGAACGCGAACATGAAAATCCAAACCACATACGAAAACTGCCAGAAGAGCTTCATGCAGGAGAGCCTCCGGATCACAACAGGAGTGAGTCCCCGCTGCCACGCCTCAGCCATAAAGACCAGGATGAAAAGGAGCCCTCCCGCGATGTGCAGGCCGTGCGTTCCAATTAAAGTGAAATAAGCCGAGAGGAACGCGCTCCGCTGCCAGCTCGCCCCTTCCCGGACAAGCGAGGCGAATTCGCCGAGCTGCATGGAAAGGAAGACAAGGCCAAGCAAAAAGGTCGCTCCGTACCAGAAAAGCACTCGATTGCGCTGCCGCTTCATCGCAGCCAAAGTAGCCAGGCCGCAGGTGAAGCTGCTCGTCAGCAATACAACCGTCTCGCCGAAGGCGTAGGAGAGATTGAAAATGTCCTTCGAGGTCGGCCCTCCGTAGGTGTTGTCCTTCAGTACGGCGTAGACGGCAAAAAGGCTGGCGAAGAGAACGAAATCGGTCATCAGGTAGAGCCAGAAGCCGAAAATCGTGTTCGACGAGACGTCGTGGTGGGTGTCTGGATACTGTTCGTGAACTGTCATGATTTTCTGCACTCCGCTTCGATTTTCGCGACATCATTCGCTGAGAGGTGATAGTCCGTATGCTCATCCGAGAGGCGGAAAATGCAGCAGGCGGCGATGCCCAAAACCGCGGCGATTGCCATCCACCACATGTACCAGATGATCCCGAATCCTAAAAAGAAACTCAAAGCCCCGATGTAGAGGCCGAGAGGCGAATTTTTTGGCATATGGATCGGCTCGTAGCGAGGCTGCGCCTTCGCGCCGCCGAAGCTATGCTTCATCTCCCAGAACGGGTCGATACTGTGGACTTCCGGTATTTCAGCAAAATTGTAAACCGGCGGCGGCGAAGGGATCGACCATTCGAGAGTTCTTCCGTCCCACGGATCGCCCGTTGTATCGCGGTTCGCTTTGCGCCGTTTGAAGCTGACCCAGAGCTGCAGAACCTGGAAGGCCACTCCAAGGCAGATGATTCCGACTCCCACCGCGGCCACCGCGAAAAGCGGGAACCATCCGGTGTCGGCCTCGTAGTGGTCAAGGCGCCTCGTCGCTCCCATCAATCCAAGAATATAGAGCGGGACAAAAGCGACCAGGAAGCCGAGGATCCACAAAAACGCTGCGTATTGTCCATATTTCGGCTCCAGCTTAAAGCCAAACATTTTGGGGAACCAGTATTCGAATCCGGCGAGAAGACCGAAGAGAACCCCGCCGATGATCATCGAATGGAAGTGGGCGACCAGAAACAGGCTGTTGTGAACCTGGAAATCGACCGGAGCGACAGCCATCAGCACGCCGTACATCCCGCCGATCGCGAAGATGATGACGAAACCGAGAAACCAGAGAATCGCATTGGAGTACTCGACTCTTCCCCGCACCATGGTGAAGAGCCAGTTGAATACTTTCACGCCAGTCGGGACTGCGATGATCATCGTCATCAGGCCGAAGAAGGCGTTGACGTTTGCGCCGGCGCCCATGGTGAAGAAGTGATGGAGCCAAACCACGAACGAAAGAAAGGTAATCGCAGCCACCGCCCAAACCATCGAAACATAGCCGAAAAGCCGCTTGCGGCAATAGGTCGATACCACTTCAGAAAAGATCCCGAAAGCGGGCAGCACCAAAATATAAACCTCGGGGTGGCCCCAGGCCCAAATCAGGTTGATGTACATCATCGGATTGCCGCCGAAGTCTGCCGTGAACAGGTGCATCCCCATCGTCCGGTCGAGTGTCAAAAGGGCCGCGGTCGCCGTCAAAATCGGAAACGCAAAGACGATCAGGACAAGAGAGGTGAAAACAGTCCAAACGAAAAGGGGCATCCGCATCATCGTCATGCCAGGGCAGCGCATCTTGAAAATCGTCACCAAAAAGTTAATCCCCGACAAAAGCGTTCCTGCGCCGGAAATCTGCACGGTCCAGATCCAGTAGTCGACGCCCACTCCCGGACTGTAGCCAATCCCGGAAAGAGGCGGATAGGCCACCCACCCGGCAGCCGAGAAGTTCCCGACCATCAGCGAAACGACGAGAAGAGCCACGGCTGAGAAGAAGAGCCAGAAGCTGATCGCGTTGAGAAGCGGGAACGCCACGTCGCGCGCGCCGATCTGGAGCGGCAGGATATAGTTGATGAACGCAAAGACCATCCCCATCGCCACAAGGAAGATCATGGTCGTCCCGTGCGCTGTGAAAAGCTGCTGGTAGTGGGGGGTCGAGAGATAGCCGAATGAGTCTCCGACCGATAGGAGCTGCTGGCCCCGCATCATGCCCGCGTCGACGATCCCCTTGAAGAGCATCAGGGCGGAGACAATCAGATACATGATCCCGATCTTCTTATGATCGGTCGTCGTGAGCCACTCTCTCCAGAGCCAGCCCCACCTTTTAGCATACGTCAGATACGCTGCGGCCAAAAGTCCGCCGATCACGATCGAAACGCCGGTCGCAGCTTCGATCAGGTCATGGCGGAAAGCGTCGATCGTCAGCCTGCCGAAAAAACTTGCCAGAACAGGATTAATCATGATGCATTGGCCCCATATATTTCATTACGACCCAGTTAAACAGACCCTCGTCTCCGAGTGAATAAAACGACGGCGGCGCATATTGGCTCGGTTCGGCGAGCTTTAAATAGGCGTCCATCGTCAGCGGCTGCGCCGACTGGCGCACTGAATCGGCCCACTGGGAAAATTCCTCTTCCGTGGTCGCTTTCGCCGTAAACGTCATCCCGGCGAAACCCTCGCCGCTCAAATTCGCTGAAGAACCCCGGTAACTGCCCGGCTCGTTCGCCACCACATATAGCTCGGCTCTCATCCCCGGCATCGCATAAACTTGCCCCGCAAGCTGCGGAATCCAGAACGAATTCATCGGCGCGTCGGATGTGATTTCGAATTTGACCTGAGTCTTCTCGGGGATCTGCATGAAATTGACCGAGGCGATCTTCTGCTCGGGATAGATGAAAAGCCATTTCCAGCGGAGCGCGACGACCTGGACAGTCAGCGGCTTTTGATTTGAGTCGATCGGGCGGAACGGGTCGAGCTCGTGGCACGCCTTATACGTGATCGCGCCCAGGATCAGGATGATGATGCAGGGAACGCCCCACCAGATCGCTTCGGCGAGGTGGCTGTTATCCCATTTCGGATCATATTTCGCGTCCTTGTTGTCGGCCCGATACTTCCAGGCAAAAAGGAAAGTCATGATCACAACAGGAATCACAACGATCAGCATCAGAAGAACCGACAGATTCATCAAGTTCCGCTGTTTTTCCGCGATCAGCCCTTTCGGATTGTCGGCGCTAGCGTGGTTGTACTCGACGGGCAT
>CAYPZU010000041.1:6455-19365 GCA_964415395.1 uncultured bacterium | reverse complement strand
GGGCGCAGCTGAAAAAAGAATTTTCGTTCCTTCCCAAAGCCGATTCCCGCGATGAACGGTTCAAGGCTCTCGAGAAGCTCGATCCCTCCCAGCGTGCGCAGGTTACGGGGCATGCCCGAGGGCTGCTTGTCGACGCACATCCCGCCTGGATCGAGGAAGCTTTCGCTCTGGGCAAAGCCCAGGAGATGGCCCTCTCCGTATCCGATGCGGGATTGAAGCTTCCCCATATTGAAAAAGGGAAAGCGTGCGCCGCTCTTCTGGAAAAAGCGGCTGCGGGCGACGAGGCCGCAAAGGCGGCTCTCCAGAGCTATTCGGATAATGGAAAGACGATCTATCGGATCGAAAATGCGGTCAAGGTTTCAGACCGCCAGATTCTGACGTTTGAAAAGGCGCGCCCGGTTTTGGGAGAAATCGCCGACCGGATGCTGGAGCAGGAATATCCAAAAATCCGCTCCAAAAATCCGCAGAAGTTCCAGAACGAGAAAGGGGACTGGAAACCGCTTGCCGACGTAAAACTGGAGGCGGGAGCTCTCTATTTCGCCGATCTGTTCAAAGCGATCGACCAGCTCGAGACGAATGACTGGAAGCCGGGGCAGGGCCCTGCAGACTACTACGCTTCCCACAGACTCCTCGCCCCTGCGCAGGAGGCCTATGCCGCCCTCAGGCAGAACCCTTCGGACTCTCTTTGGCTGAAAGGTGAAGGGGATCCGCTGGCAGAACAATTCAAACTCGAACGAAAACAACTCAATGTGCAGCGAACTTCCCAGGAGGATTGGATGAAAGAACAGGCTTTTGTGCTCGTCCCGAACGATTGGTCCCCGATCCACGTGCCGAATGACGGACAGATCGTCTTTTTCTATCTTCAGGAGAAAAAGGAAAGCGAGGCTCCGATTCTGGATCAGCTCTCTTTCGGCAAAGAGACGCTTGCCGCCGACGCGCAGCGGTTCCTTGCAGAGAAACTGCTGGCGAAAATCCAGAAAAAACAATCGATCGTCATCCCTGTAAATAAGGAGATCACTGAATGAGCCTTTTTGAAGACATCCCAGCTCTTTCTCCCGTGCAGTTTTTTGGACTTACATGCGATTGCGTCCTGGTCAGGGGCGCTTTGAAAACAGGTAAACACCATCTTCTCACATCGACAGCCGAACTTCTTGATGAAGAATCGTTTGCCGATGTCTATGCGGGATGGAACGTCGATAAGCTCGCTTTTATTTTCGACGTCCGCGTTCCGTTCCAGAAGGTCGGCGAGGCCGATTTCCGGAAAGGGGACAGCATCGAGCTTTTCATCGACACGCGCGATTTGAAATCGAAAGGGGTCGTCTCCCGTTTCTGCCACCACTTCGTTTTCTTCCCCGTCATTACGCAGAATTTTTTCGGCCGCGAAGTCACCCGCTTCCGCAATGAAGACATGCACCGGCTCTGCCATCCGGAAGATTTGCAGGCGCAGGCCGATCTAGGCGAAAACGGCTACCGCCTTTCAATTGAAATTCCCGCTCACTGCCTGCACGGCTACGACCCGCTCAGCTTCGCGCGCATCGGCTTCACCTATCGGATCAACCGGGCAGAAGGGCCGGCCCAGCATTTCGCGGTTTCTTCCGAAGAGTACGCGATCGAGCAGCACCCGGCCACCTGGGGAACGCTCAAGCTGGTCCGCGAGGGAGACTGAGGATGCATTTTACCGAGTCTCACGAGTGGATCAAACTCAAGGGAAAGACCGGCATTGTCGGGATCACGCACCACGCGCAGAAAGAGCTCGGCGAAATCGTCTTCGTCGAGCTTCCCAAAGTGGGCGCAAAGGTGAAGAAGGGGGACGAGGTATGCGTCCTTGAATCGACCAAAGCTGCCGCCGATGTCTATGCGCCCGTTTCCGGAAAGATCACCGCTGTCAATGAGGCGCTCAAGAAGGGACCTTCTTTTATAAACCAGTCTGCTGAAAGCGACGGCTGGCTTTTCCAGATGGAAGTCGAAAATCCTACCGAACTTGAAAAGCTTCTCTCCCGCTCCGAATACGAAACTCTTATTTCCTGAGAATCCCAATGGCCCACCCTGTTAATCTGCTCCCTCCGTCGGAAAACAAACAGCATGTAAAACTTCTCACCGACCGGCAGGCGCTGCTCAGATCTTTGAAAAAAATCGATCTCCCCGAAACGAGGGAAGAACTGGTGGAGATTGTCAAGACCGCAGCCGCGGCCTCCGGCCACGAGTTCGAGGATAAAGACATCAACTGGGTTGCGACTCAAATCTGGACCTCCGCCACCACGAGAAAGCTCTTCCCGCTAAAAAAATGATCCCTCGTTCTGCTTAATCGGTCACCCCGTTATATCCTGCCGGTTCGCAAAGTGAACCGATGATCCTGCCCATCCTGTTATTTTTCTCTCTCGATTCAATCTGCATTCCTTTCTTGAGGAAGGAATTTCTTGCATGATTTACAATGCGCGGAGAAGGGTTAGCCGTGCAGTTCTCCAAACGTTTGAAATTCATTTCGTTTTCCATTCTCGCTTGCCTGCTTCTGGTCAGCGGCGGAGTTTTCTTTAGGCCGATTGCGAAAACGGCGCTGGGGATTGCCGCCAAGCTCATCCTTCGTTTGGGCAGCGAGTGCCATTTCGCTTACCGGGCGATCGAGTGGAAAGAGCGCAGGCTTGTTTTTTCCGATGTGGTTCTGCTCGACTTGAGCGGAGAGCGCTGCTCCTATCAGATGCATGCGGAAAAGGTTGAATTAACGCTCGATTGGAGCCGCTTCCCGCGCAAGCTGAAGGGGCATTTGGCTGTCGAACGCCCTTCCGTTTCTTTATTTGATCCGTTCCATTTTCGGGGAGCGGGCGAAGGGTGGCTTTCCCTGACGGCGGCCGTGCGGGACGGGATGGTCGAGTGGATGGGAGTGGAGCGGGCGCGGTTCAATTTTGCGAAAGCGGCGCCCACTCAGATCGGGCGGCTGGAGATCGAATGGGGAGGCGCCGCGATGGCGCTCGAGGCGTTCGAAGAAGGGGCGGCGGGGCTGAGGGTCGATGGAGAACTGAAGAGCGTTCCCGTCCGGATTTTGAAAGAATTGGCCGCGTTTTATTGCCCCTCTCTGGAAGAAAAAGTCGCTCTGAAGCAAGGGTTTTTACAGGGCGCTTTCCATTTGCAGTTCGATGGAGGCGTTCTGCGCAGCGCAGCGGTAAACCTTGAAACGGAAGGGGCTGCGTTTGATTGCGCAGGCTGGAAAGTCGATGGGTTGGACGGGAGGTTCGATTGGGAAGGGCCCTTGGAAAGGGGCGGGAAGATTGGCCTTCTGAAAGATTTTTCGATCGACGGATGGAACGGGCGCTGCAGAGCCGCCGTGGCGAAGGTCCAAGTCATTCTTCCCGGAGGGATCGGAGTGAGCGCAGCGGGATCGTTCGGGTTTACTCCCGGGATGGGCGCGAAATGGGATCTTGCCGGAGAGGGAAAGAGAGAAGGGAAGACCCATCCGTTCCACCTGCAGGGAAGAGGTTATTTCCACAGCCAGATGCCGAATTGGATTGAAACGGAGATCGGATTTGGATCTTCCCGCATTCATCTTCATGGGAAAGAGGGAGATGGAAGGAGAAACTGGACGGGCCGCTGCGCGAATCTGACGGCCGATGAAATTGGCTTTTTGCAGGCAGCGGGGATGGATTTCGCGCCGGAATGGTTCCTTTGGGGATGTTCCGGCGGAGTGTATAACTGCGAAGGAAGCATTGCTTTCTCAGATGAAAAAATCGAATCGTGGGTTCTTTCCGAGATCGATGCGAAAAATGCTATTTTAGAGTGGGAAGGCATCCGGTTTTCGTGCGCTGAGGTCGAAGGCTCTGTCGGCGTCGAGGGAGGGAAGATCGATCTGGCGGAGGGCGCGTTCTGCCTCCCTCTTTTGGATGGGAAAAAGCTCGAGGGAAAAGGCTGGTCGGGACAGGCCGTATTGAATGAAGGCCTGCTCGATCCTTCCCATTTCAGCGGCTGGATCGAAGGGATCCAGGCTGCGGCGGAAATCTCGGGGACTTTGCGCCAATGGAAGGCCAGAGCCCAAACAGCGGGAAACGTCTCCGGAAGTTTGCTCCTCTCTGGAAAATACGAAGACGGCCGGCTCGATGCGCAGATTGAAAAGGGCATCCTCGAAGGCATTTTATTTTGCGGCAAAGGTTGGATCGACCGGGAGAAAAATTTTTCCCTTGAAATCGAACGGTTCCTGGGGCAGATCGGCTCGCTTGAGAAAATTTGGCCGGAATGGTCTTTTGGCGGGACGGTGCGCCATCTTGAAAGCGGACTGAGGATCGAGGGAACTCCCGAAGCCTGGGACTGGAAACTCGACGCCCGGATCGAGATGGGAACCATTTATAAATATGCGAATTTCCGGCTTGAGAATTTGTTTTTCGATTTCACCGCCGATACGGATGGATTTTCCTGTCTGGGGATCGAAGGGGAGTGGGCCGCTCCGCAAGGCCGGGCGGCGATGCATTGCCCCGTCTTAAGCCGAAAAGGGAAAGAGTGGCTTTTCGATCTGCGGGTGGAAACGGGAGCCTGGGATCTCTTGCGCCTGGTTGGATCTTCGGATGAACAGGAGATCTTCTTTAATACGGAAAAGTGCCGCCTCCTGGGCAATCCTCTCACGATCGGCGCCTGCGCCCTCACGCCTGAAATGGAATTGGACAGGGTTATGGTGCGGACTCAGATGCCCTGGAAATCCATTTTGGCGGCCGGCCCCTTCCTCGAGTCTCTGGGGTTGGAATCATGGGTCAAAAAACCGCTTTCAGGATCTGCGGAATTCTATGGACTCTATCAAAGAGGGGGCGGTTCGGAAATCGCCGTGAAGGGGGTCGGCATCGAATGGAAAAGCCAGCCCTTCCCTCTGGAATTCCACGCAGTTGAACGGTCGGGCGAATGGACGGTCGACGTTTGCCGATTCGACCAAATGGATCTTACCTGCGCAATCCGTCCTGAAGGGGAGGGGGTCCGCGTTCTGAGAGGTTCCGCCGGATGGGAATCTGTTTTCCATACGGAGTTCGAAGGGAAAATTTCCCCTTCTCTCCGGTGCGAGATGCGCCTGTCGGATGCATCGGTTTCGCTCAAAGGATTGGTTCCTCTCGCTTCCCTGTACGGGATGCCTCTGGAGGGCCTTGAAGGATCTCTTGCGGGATCAGGCCACCTGATTTGGGAGCGGGGCGTTGAAATCGACCTCGATTTCACAGCATCCGGCTTGCGAGCAGGCGCGCTGCAGCTCGAAAACCAGGGGCCGATCCATCTCCTCTATTCCTCAGACCGCGGGATCACATTCCGCGGCATCGACCTCCATGCGGCTAAGGAGGGTCTGGAGGGCGCTTCGATCGATTGCCGGGTCGATCTGCTCCATTACGACGCCTTCCGCTCCTACTGGGTCTTCAGCCGTTCCCACGTCCACCTGCCCGTCGATGTGCTCCATCTGCTCCCCAGCCGGCCCCCTTTCCTCGATTCGCTGGGGCTACACCAGGAGCTTGATTTCATCGCCGATATCGAGTGCGCCACCGATTTCTCCCATCTTTCCTGTTCGATGAAAGAGGGGTTCATTCCGTTCTATGGAACGGTGCGCCACATCCAGGATCTCTACTGCGTTTTGGACAATGGCGACTTCACGTTCCAGTTCCAGACGTTTCATCAGGGGCGGCTGATCCGGGCGGGCGGTTCGATGGATTTGCAGCCGAAAATCGAAGGGAGGCTCATTCTCGAAGACCTCGAATGCTCTCTCCAGGAAGGGGAGCTTCCACTGACCATCGATTGGATCTATGATGGCGGGCAATTTGGAATCCGGACGATCGAGGGATCGTTCGGAGGAGTCGAAGCCTCGTTTCATGCCGAGGAAGAAAACCGGCTGATCGGAAGCGCGCGGATCCATTTCGGGACGCTCTCCGAATTTTTGCCTCCTAGCGCCGCCGAAGTGTTCAAAGAACTCGAGATGGGAAAAGGATATGAGCTCAAAGGACGCCTTTTTCTGGGCAAAGAGGGGATTCGGTTTAAAGGGCTTTTAAGCGGCAAGCAGCTGGAGCTTTTCGGCTATCAGTTCCGCACGCTGTTGGCCCAGGTGGATCTGGGACCGGAAAAAATGCGGATCTATGATTTGAAGATCAGCGATACGGCAGGCATCCTGAAATGCGACGAGATCCTTCTCGAAGCTCCTGGAACGCAGCCATGGATGATCGAGATCCCGGCCCTCTCGATCCAGGAACTGAGGCCGAGCCTTCTCCAAAAGCCCGACGCCCAAATGGGGGAAATCAGCCCGCTCGTCGTTCGGGAATTGAAGATGACCGATTTCAAGGGGCTGCTCGACGAGGGAAAAACGTGGACGGCGAAAGGGGAGCTCTCGTTTATCAACTCGTATAAACGGGAGCACACCGTGCTCGACATCCCCGCCGACGTTCTGGGCCGCATCGTCGGACTTGATCTGGAACTATTGATTCCGGTGAAGGGGTTTCTCACGTTTGATCTAAAAGATGGTTTTTTCCGCCTTGTCGAATTGAAGGAATCGTTCAGCGAGTCGAACCGTTCCCAATTCTTTTTGGTAACCGAGGGGGACTCTCCCTCGATGGATCTCGACGGGAATCTCAAGATCCTCGTCAAAATGAAGCAGTTCGTCCTCTTTAAATTCACCGAAGCGTTCCTGATTTCGATCGAAGGGAAATTGAACGATCCGAAATTCCATCTGCAGAAAAAGAAACGGTTCCTGGGAATGTGATCGGGCCCCTTCTTGATTTCATATATCCGCCTCTTTGCCTCAGCTGCAAAGAGAGATGTTCGACGAAGCATCTTTGCTCCGCCTGCTGGGAGCTTTCTGCGCCGCTCGATCCGGCCGAAAGATGCCGCCATTGTTTTGGGGAGAAAGAGGGGATTTGCAAGGAGTGCCGCCCCGCGCCGGCTCTTCCTATTCCACGAGCATCGGTGTTCGATCCGCGCGCCCCGATCCGTCTCATCCGCGAACCCGATTGGGACGCGCTGGCCGGGTTCGCCTATATTCAATGGGCTCGATTCGATTGGCCGCACCCCGATGCTCTGATCCCTCTCAAAGACCGCTCTTCGCTTCTCTTCGCGCGCGCCTTCGGCAGAATGATCCAGGTTCCGGTTGCCCGTGAGGCGAAAGAGGGGCAAATCCTCTATCTCCTCGATGCGGGAAACCCCTTGGAAATCCTGCGCCAGGCTGCGCTGGAACACTCCGAATGCTTTCCCCGGAAAATGTATCTTTTCAGTCTCTTTCATGATGCGTTTTAAGCGACTGGAATTTATAATCTTGCGACAATTATGAGCTTTTGCTGCTGTTTTTCTACTTCTGTAACGCCGGAAAAACCCCTTCTTTCCCAGCCTCCTCTGCCGGAAGGGGTATTGTGCTCTGCGCCCAAGGCGGCGGCGGCCGCGGAGAAACTGTTTTCGACTCCTCGCCGTTTGCCTGAGAGTCCAAACAATGGACGGGTTCAGCCCGCCCCAGCCTTCATCTCTCACGAGGGCGCTGCGAACGCCTCGGAGGGGAGGGATAAAGAAGGGGATGCCGCCCCGATTTCAAAATCAGAGGTCTCTCATCCTTCGCCTGAGGGAAATGAAGGAGCCTCCTCAAAAGTTACTGCCCCGCAAATTTCACTAAACCGGCCTCCTCCTGTTTCCCAGTGCCAGCCCCCGAAGGATCAAGAGGGCGCGCGGCGCGCTCCTCCTGCAAGTCCGGCCATCAAACCCCAGCAGAGTCCGATTAAAATAAAAAAAACTCCGCTCCCTCCTGAAGGGCCGAATTTGCGCGGGAGAGTCTACGATGTAACGCACTGGGTCATTTATTCGAGACGCGGAGAGGTTTCCCGGAAATACAGCACCCGATCGCTAAAGGGAACCGGCCTCGATCTTGACGATTGAACCAAAAAGATTCTTTCCTTAACTTGATTCCATGTTTATCATTGTTGCGTTCATCATTCTGCTTGCGCTGATGGCTGCGCTTTCGCGCGGATACCATATCGTCCCGCAGCAGCAGGTTTGGATCGTCCAGCGTTTGGGACGGTACAGCCGGAAGCTCGAACCGGGGCTGAACTGGATCATTCCCTTCACCGATATCGTCGCTTACCGCCACTCGCTCAAAGAGGAAGCGATCGACGTGACCGAGCAGACGGCAATCACCCAGGACAACGTAAGCGTCATTTTAGACGGCGTTGTCTATGTGAAGATCGTCGATCCGTTCGCCGCTTCCTACGGAGTGAAAAATCCGCTCCACGCGCTCACGCAGCTCGTCCAGACGACGATGCGCTCCGAGATCGGAAAAATCCCCCTCGACAAAACGTTTGAGGAAAGGGAAGCTCTCAACGCAAAGATCGTCGAAGCGATCAATCTGGCCGCGATGTCATGGGGCATTCAGTGCCTCCGCTACGAGATCAAAGACATTAAAATGCCCGAAGACATCAAGAAAGCGATGGAATTGCAGATGACCGCCGAGCGGCAGAAGCGCGCCGATATTTTACAGTCGGAAGGGGTCCGCCAATCGCACATTAACCAGTCGGAAGGGCAGCGGCAGGCGCAGATCAACCTGGCCGAAGGGCATAAAGAGAGAGTCATGCTGGAATCGGAAGCGGCGCGAGTCGACCGGGTCAACCGCGCGAAAGGCGAAGCGGAGGCGATCGCAGCCCTTTCCCAGGCGACGGCGATGGGGATCGAAAGAATCGCGCAGGCGCTCGGCCAGTCGGGCGGCGAGAGGGCGGCTTCGCTTCAGATCGCAGAGAAATACATAGAAGCTTTCCGCCATCTGGCGAAAGAAGGGAATACGATTGTTCTCCCTTCGAATCTGCAGAATCCGGGATCGATGATTGCGGAAGCAATGGCGATTTACGATTCGCTCAAGAAAAAAGGCTCTCCCTATTCGATCTCTGCCGAGGCCGCAGTTCAGAAATAAAAAAGGGGCAGGAAGATCCTGCCCCTCTTAAAATGGAGAGCGGGGATTCGATTAGAATCCTGCGCCTACGGAAAGTTCAGCCAGAGGGCCCGGGAAAGAGCCCTTCGAAGCGGCCGCCACAGCTGGCTGGCTCACATCGAGCTGGACGAAGCTTTTCCAGTTCGCATTCCGGTTCATTTCGTATCCGACTGCGAGGTTTGGAATCAGACCGATGAACTCATTGGCATCTTTCGTCTTCATTCCGCCCCACGCCAGACCGCCGCCTGCGTACAAGCTGTTCGCTTTAGCAGGGGAGATATAGTGCAGGTAGTTCGCTTTCGGAAGCGTATAGAAATAGGTGTCCTTCTTTCCTTCGTCATCTCTTGTGTAGCGGCGGCTGTAGCTCGCCGAGATGTCGATTGCGGAAGGGCCGGAGGTCAGGCGGTATCCAAGGCCGAGGCCTGGGACCGCTTTGACGTCTTTCAGTTCATTCGCCGGGTAGGAATCGGAGATTCCCATCCGCAGGTAGGTGAACCCTTTCTTGGGCGTAGCTCTCTCTTCGAGAGAAACGACAGGTTTTTTCTCGTTAAGAAGGCCGCTTGCGGAAAGAACGGTTGCAGGAACGGCTTCTTGTGCGAATCCGAACGCTGCTGCGATTGTCAAAAATGCAGTTGTTAACGTCTTTTTCATAATTACCTCCTGAAAAAGAGTGTCAATTATGGTTGCCTGGCTTTAATTTGGGCAACTGAAATAAAGATTAGTTGTAGTTTAAATTTAGTGTTCGATGTTCTTTCGCACCATCTGCACTTGGCGGCGGAGCGTTTCGTTCATCTGGATCTGGTCGGTGATCTTCTTCCACGCGTGGAGAAGCGTCGAATGGGTTTTCCCTCCGAAAGAATCGGCGATTTTCATGAGCGAATCGTCGATCATTTCCTTCGCCAGATACATCGCGACCTGGCGGGCGAGCGCGATCTCTTTATGGCGCGATTCTCCCTTGAGTTCGGAGATGCGGACTTCGAACACTGCCGCGACGCTCTTCAAAATTCCTTCGACAGAAATTTTTTTATTTGGGGCGCTGCTCTGGAACATTTCGCTTAAGATTTTCTCGACGACATCTTCATTGAGGGTCGCCGACATCATCCGCGAATGGGCGCAGAGGCGGTTGATCGCCCCTTCGATCTGCCGCACGTTATTATAGATATGCTCAGCGATGAAGAAGGCGATCTGGCTGGAGATGTTAAGGCCCCGGCATTCCGATTTGTGCTTGATGATCGCGACGCGGGTCTCCAGATCGGGAACGCCCATATGGGCGACCAGGCCATATTCCATCCGGCCGATCATCCGCTCTGACAATTTAAGGTGGGCGGGCGGCTTATCGCTCGTGATGACGATCTGTTTATTTTGATTGATGAGCGCTTCGAAGGTATTGCAGAACTCCTCTTCGAAATTGAGCCGGTTCTGCAGGAACTGGATATCGTCCACCAGAAGTACGTCGAGCGTCCGGTAATAGCGCTTCAGCTTGTCGATCGATTTATTCCGGAGGTGGTCGACGATATCGTTGATGAACGCCTCGGTCGTGATCGCCTGGATCCGCAGCTTTTTATGATGCTCGCAAATATAGTGGCCGATGCTGTGGAGAAGGTGTGTTTTGCCTAAACCGACCCCGCCGTGGATGAAAAGGGGATTGTACGATTTGCCAGGACGGGCGGCGACGCCGACGGCGGCCGATTTCACAAACTGGTTGGAAGGGCCTTCGATGAAATTTTCAAAAACGTAGAGCCGGTTCAGCTTCAGATCGAACGCCGGCGCTTCTTCCGGCTCTGCCTGGGGCGCAGGCTGCGAGCCCCTGTCCTGATCATATAAGGAGAAGCGGATCGCGGGTTCGCCGGAGGCTTTCAGCGGAAGGAAATTGCAGAGGACTTCCTTAAAGTTCGAGAGGAGGTAATCTTCGATGTACGGATTTGGGACGGCGAGCGACACTTCGTCTGGAGAAGATTCGATAAAGCGGATCGGCGAAATCCAGTTTTCATACTCGGCGGACGAGCAGCGGGGCTCGATGAATTCCAGGAATTGCTCCCAGCAATTTTTGACTTCGCATTCCAGCATATATTCTTCGGGGGGTTCTCCTAGAATTTACAAAGAAAGAGCCTTCCCCCGCAACAAAAATCGGGATTATTAACCAGAGGGGTAAACAGGTGGCAACAATTGGGTGAGCGAGACAAGCAGGGTCCCCCGCCGACGCTGCGTCGGAAGGGGTGCGAAAGCCAGATCGAAGCTGCCGAAGGCAGCATTCCGCACGAGCGAGAACCATTGCCAGAAGGGCAAGGCGAGCGAGAAGGATCGATATGGCAAAGTCGCAGCCCGCCAATTGTCACCTGTTGATCTCTCGGGTTAATATTATCTATAAGCCAGGACGAGGGCGGCGGCGGCTTTGGCGACTCCAGGGTCTTCGGCTTTCTCCAGTTCGAGGGCCTGGACGAGACCCTGCCGTTTGTATCCGAGCATGAAGAGGGCCTTCGCCCGGTTCAGCTGGGTAGGCAAATGGTCTGGCTCGATTTTGAGCGCTTTGTCGAGAAAGTCGAGGGCTTTCAGCCCATTTCCGACCTGCAGGTGGAGGGCGCCGATGGTCTGCAGATCGTAGGGAGTCGGGGTAGAAAGGACGGCCAGCGCATCGAAGAAAGTGAGAGCGACGTCGTACACTCCCTGCTTAATATAGGAGTAGGCGACGAATCTCAGATCGTCCATTTCTTCATTTCCCCAACCCAATATTTCCTGCCAGTTCACGTCGCTCATCGTCAGCCTCTCTGGTATTGGTTGCGGCGCGAGTTGATGAGAGAGAGCGTCCGGTCGAGTTTGTTGATTGTTTTGAGCAGCGCGAGAAGCACCTGCCGTTCCTTCTCTTCTTCCTGATGGTCTTTTTCCTGATCCTGGCTTTCCCGCTTTCGCGCGAATGGCTTGCTCAGCACATCTTCCAGATTCGTCAGCTTATCTGAATCGGAGTCCAGCTTTTCCGGCGAACCGAGCGAGGGGATCAGCTGATAGGAAAAGAGGCTTTTCGAATAGCCGAAGAAATTGGGAGGGGGCTGGAACGCGGCCCATAAAATGCTCCTTCCCTGCGTCACCGGAGAGAACATCAGATCGAACTCGGACGGAACATAGGGCTTAGCGACGGAAACTTCGGTTTTCTGCGCAATCAGGCGCGATTCTTCGACAAGGCGCTTGTCGAAGATCTCCATATCTTTTGCGTAGCGGATCGAAGATTCGATCCCCAGATTGTCGATGGTTTTAGGCTTCACAGACATAGATGCTGTCTCCTCACACTTCCCTCATTCTATCAATGCGCCTATTTTTCTCTGCTGGAATTTTGCACCTCTCTTTCTTAGCTGGCAAGATTCAGTCCGAAAAAAAGAGGAGAATTTAACAGGATGGGCAGGATAATCCCATTGGTGCAGGATGGAAGAGGGGAAGCTTCGCATCCGAGCATTCATCTGGGTTCAACTTAACTATATTTATCCTGCCTATCCTGCCGATCCTGTTATTTTTCCCCTTTATTCCACTTCGAGTTGAGTGAAGACGGCTCGCGAGCGGCTGCTTATCCATTTTTATCTTCTCCATCCTGTTCTTTCCCTCCTTTTTCCCCGCCCCGGTGGGGGAAGTTTGTGAACAACGGGCCGATTGGCTGGGGAATGTGATATTAAAATATTGATAATCAGGTAGATATATTGTTGAAAAAGGAGCGGCTCCGGGGGTGGAAACGGGAGGGTTTTGAACAACTTTCCCACAATTTCCCACCAAGGCGCCTGTTAGATTTTTTTTTGATGCAATAAGTTGGTTTAGAAGGGGTTTCGGCGAAAGATTTTCAGGCATCGGGCTCTTTTTTTTCAAAATGGATTGCGTGATTTTGGATTTCGTGGCTAACATGTGGGAGAACGTGGGAATGTTCATGAGTGGGTTCTTCTTCAGCGGATCTTCGGTAGCAAAACTCGACGAGAAAGGGCGTTTCGTCCTGCCTCAGTCGATGCGCTACGGTCTTGTTGAAGAAGGAAAATG
>CAYPZU010000041.1:0-6445 GCA_964415395.1 uncultured bacterium | reverse complement strand
CGAATTTGTCATCGGGTTGGGCCTCGGCGGCTGCCTAGCAATCTATCGGAAAAGCGCCATCCAGAAAATCGTCGAAAAATTCCAGCAGAATCAGCACGTAGCGAAATTTCAGAAGTTCTTCACCTTATTCTTTTCGACTCTGCACCAGACTGAATGCGATAAAATCGGCCGGGTAGCTCTGCCAGCGTCTCTGAAAAGCGCGATCGGGATCCACAAGGAAATCGTCGTCGCCGGAGTCATGGACAAGATCGAACTCTGGCCAAAAGAAGTCTACGACCAGAACCTTCGCAATCTGTTGGAAGGAAAATCGGAAGATCTGTCGCTCGCGAAGATGACCGAAGAAGCATTTGCCCTCCTCCATGAAGGGGACGCGCCCAAGGAGCAGGAAGCTCCCCAGGCTGCAATGAACCCCCTCTATTTTGAAGCATCCCCCGCAAAAAAATAACGCGCTCGACCAGCCGCGAATGTAAGTGAAGGGCCGAAGTGGCGCATATTTCAGTTTTGTTGCAGGAAGTCCTGCAGATTTTCGAGGGAATGAAGCTCTCGGTGTTTTTCGACGGTACGCTAGGCGCAGGGGGCCATGCCCGGGCGCTGCTT
The DNA here is from genome assembly GCA_964415395.1 of uncultured bacterium. Classification (GTDB taxonomy): domain Bacteria; phylum Chlamydiota; class Chlamydiia; order Chlamydiales; family SM23-39; genus CAYPZU01. The sequence continues at coordinate 5,848 of CAYPZU010000041.1, read as the reverse complement.
GAGGCTCATCCGGAGATCGAGCGGTATATCGGATGCGACCGCGATCCGAAGGCTCTCGCAATCGCCCGCAAGGTTTTGGAGCCTTGGGGGGAAAAGGTGGAACTGGTTCGGGGCGACTATGCCGATTTGCCTCGGGTGCTGAAGGAGAAAAAAGTCCCTTCGATCGATGGATTTTTGATCGATGTGGGCGTCTCCTCGATGCAGCTCGATGAAAGGGAGAGGGGATTCAGCTTTCTGGGCGACGCCCCCCTCGATATGAGAATGGATCCGGAAGGCGACTTGACGGCTGCCGAGATCGTCAACCGCTATCCGGAAAAGGAATTGGCCCGGATCTTCTTCGAATATGGGGAAGAGCGGCGCTCGCGGCAGGTGGCCCGGGCGATTGTCGAGGCCCGGAAGAAGAAAAAATTCCGGACGACGGCGGAGCTGGTCCAGGTGATCAAGCCTGTGGCCACAAAGGGAAAGCTCCACCCGGCGACTCTGGTGTTTCAGGCTCTCCGGATCGTCGTGAATGACGAGCTGGGCCAGCTGCAGCGGGGGATCGCTGCGGCGATGGAGCGGTTAAGCCCCGGCGGCAGGATGGCCGTGATCTCCTTCCACAGTCTGGAGGACCGGATTGTGAAGAACGCGTTCCGGGACGCAAAGGGTATCGTGAAAATTTTGACGAAGAAGCCGATCGGTCCCACGGCGAAAGAGATGCGGGAAAATCCTCGGTCGCGGAGCGCCAAGCTGCGCGCGGTTGAGAAGGTGGAAGAATGAAAGGGCTTTTGGTCAGGCTGGGAATCTGTTTGGGAGTGTTCGGGCTTTGTCTTTATTCGTATCTCGACACGCAGAATGAATTGACGCACCTGAAGATCCAGATTCCGGAAGCGGAAAAAGAGATCCGGCTGATCCGCGAGGAGAGCCGCCGCCTCGCATTCGAAGTGGACCGTTTCGAAAACCCGGCCCACCTGATTGAGCTCGCCCACCATCCGGAGTACAGCCATCTCCGCCATCCGCTCTTGAGAGAGATTTTGACAGTCCCCGAAGCTTTTGCGACGAACGATTTGCAATAAATTATGAATCCTTCTCCTTCTTTCGGCGGCGCGCCCGACCGGAAACGCCTCGCCGCAATCGCCGTATTCCTCTCCATCCTCTTCTGCCTCTTGATCATCCGTTTTTATTTCATCCAGATCGTCGAGGGAGAGAAATGGACCCAGGTCGCCCTCTCGCAGCACCAATGCATCGTCACCGAACCCTTCATGCGCGGTTCGTTCTATTCCAATACATCGATCAAGCTGGGGCATCCCGAAGGCGAGCAGCCTTTTGTTATCGACGTCCCCAAATTCCACCTCTTCATCGATCCCGATTCGATCCCCGAGGCCTCCAAGGGCAGGATGGCAGGCGAATTGATCGCTCTGCTTAAATCCAAAACTCCCGACAAAATCCGGAGCGAATTCGCCCGCAAAAGCCGCAGCCGGAAAATCGCGGGATGGCTCGACCGGGAGCAGAGAAAAAAGATCGAAGAGTGGTGGGGAGATTTCTCCAGAAGAGAGAAACTGGTCCGCAACGCCCTATTTTTTATCCCCGATTATAAGCGCTCCTATCCGTTCGGGACGCTCCTCGGCTCTGTCCTCCACACCGTTCAGGAGGAAAAAGATCCCCAGACCCACCAGAGCCTTCCGACCGGCGGGCTTGAAATGCTGTTCAATTCCTACCTGAAGGGAAAAGAGGGGAAGCGCCTCATCGTCCGCTCTCCCCGCCATCCGATCGACACGGGGAAAGTTCTCGAGCCTCCTGAAAACGGAGCCGATGTCTATCTCACCATCAACCATTATCTGCAGGCGATCGCCGAATCGGAGCTGGATAAAGGGGTGAAGGCGGCGAATGGGAAAGGGGGATGGGCCGTCATGATGGACCCCTACACCGGGGAGATCCTGGCTCTCGCGCAAACGCCTCCTTTCGACCCCGCCCGTTATTCCGACTACTTCAATGATCCGAAGCTCCAGGAGCACACCCACGTCAAGGCGGTGACCGACTGCTACGAGCCCGGCTCGATCTTCAAGCCGATCACGATCGCCGTCTGCATGAAAGCGAATGAAGAATTGGTAAAAAAGGGGAAGCCTCCGCTTTTTACGCCGGAAGAGAAAATCGCTTGCGCCAACGGCTGGTTCCCGGGACGAAGCACTCCGCTCAAAGACGGCAGGGTCCATAATTTCCTCAATATGGATCTCGCGATCCAGAAATCGTCCAATATTTATGTCGGACGGCTCGTTCATCGCCTGATTGAAACGATGGGGGAGAACTGGTACCGGAAAGCTCTTTCGGACATCTTCGGATTCGGACAAAAAACAAATGTCGAACTGCCCGCGGAAAGCGTTGGGCTGCTTCCCACCCCAGGAAAACTCCATCCGAACGGCAAGCTTGAATGGTCTCTGCCCACTCCCTATTCGCTCGCGATGGGGCACAATATCCTCATCAACAGCATCCAGATGGTCAAGGCGTACGCGATCCTGGCCAATGGGGGCTATTCGGTCCAGCCCCACCTGGTGCGCAAGATTGTCAAAACGCTCCCCGACGGGACAAAGCAGGTTCTGGTCGACAACACAGGCTACAGAGCCCATAAGCAGGTGCTCCCGACTGAAATGACCCGCAAAATCGTCCGATCGATGAAATTTGTGACGAAAGAGGGAGGAACCTCCAAACGGGCCGACATCATGGGCTATACCGAGGCGGGCAAATCAGGCACGTCCGAGAAGATCATTGATGGGATTTACTCTAAAGACCATAATATTTCTTCCTTCCTGGGCTTCGCCCCCGCGGAAAATCCCCGGTTCGTCCTTTTAGTGTCGATCGACGACCCTGAGAAAAAGATCATCCCGGGAGTGGGGAAGCATCAGATGGGAGGCGTTTGCGCCTCGCCGATTTTCCGCGAGATCGCGACGCGCACGCTCCAGTATCTGGGAGAGGCTCCCGATGATCCGCACGGATACCCTCCGGGCGATCCGAGGCGCGATCCGAAGAAGGCCGATTGGGTCTATGAAATGCAGCAGCTGAAAGAGCTTTACGAGCGCTGGAATTGCCGATGAAACTGAAGCAGCTCTTAAAAGGGATCGACGCCGGAGAGGTCAAAGGCTCGAGGGAAATTGAGATCACCGGGATTGCTTCCGATTCCCGGACAGTCGCTCCGGGCAACCTCTTTCTCGCCCGAAAAGGGGAGGCGCATGACGCAACCCAGTTTATTTCCCAGGCTCTCGCCGCAGGGGCCGCTGCGATCGCCACCGACCTTTACGACCCCTTTCTCAAAGTGCCGCAAATCATCCACCCCGATATCCGATCGATCGAAGCGAAGCTGGCCGCCCGTTACTACGGCGATGCTTCGAAACACCTCTTCGTTGTGGGAACGACGGGAACCAAAGGGAAAACGACAACCAATTACCTGATCAAACACCTTCTCGATGGACTCGGCAAAACGGCCGGGCTGATGGGAACCATCGAAACGATCATCGGCGAGACGCGCATCTCCTCTTCATTCACTACTCCCGAGGCGATCGCGATCCAGAAAACGATGAAGGAAATGATTTTGAAGGGCTGCAAAGCGGCGGCTCTTGAAGTCTCCTCTCATGGACTCGAGCTTGGACGGGTCGACGAGATCGAATTTTCGGCTGCAATCTTCACGAATCTCTATCCCGACCATCTCGACTTTCATCAGACGATGGAGAATTACGTCCGCGCGAAGGCAAAGCTGTTTCAGAGAGTCCAGAAGATCGCAGTTCTCAATGCAGACAGCCCTTGGGCCGAGTACATGGCATCCCACTGTTCCGCGCCTGTCTTGACCTATGGAATCGATGCGGAAGCCGATGTGCGCGCCCGAGCCGTTTCGTTTTCCCGAACAGGAACAAGATTCGAAGTAGACTATCAGGGAAAAACAGCAGAGTTCCGATCGCCCCTGATCGGCCGTTTCAACGTCTACAATCTTCTCGGGGCGATCAGCCTCGGCGTATATTTGGGCGCCGAACTGGAGAAGATCGCTGAGATTCTGGCTGGATTTTCTTCAGTGCCGGGCCGCCTCGAACCCGTCCTTTCGGTAAAAGGTCCCCGCGTTTTTGTCGATTTTGCCCATACGGGAGAGGCGTTGGAAAACGTGCTCCGGACGCTCAGAGAAATCGCTCCGAAAAAAGTTCACGTGGTGTTCGGGTGCGGCGGCAACCGCGATCCGGGGCGGAGAAAAGGAATGGCTCAGGCAGCGGAGCGGTTTGCGGACCGGATCGTGGTCACTTCGGATAATCCGCGCCAGGAAGATCCCGAATCGATCTGCCGGCAGATTTTAGATGCGTTTGAAAATCCTCGAAAAGCAGAAGTGGAACTCGACAGAAAGAGTGCAATCCGGCGCGCGATTCAATCCGCAGATGCGGAAGATCTCGTGCTGATCGCCGGCAAAGGACATGAAAAAGTGCAGATTTTCGCCCATCAAACCGTTCCCTTCGACGACGCAGCGATCGCGAAAGAGGCGTTGCAAAATGTGGGCGACTGTGCGATTCTGGCAACTTCATAAGGTAGCGCCATGCGGGCGATAGGACTTTTTTTTCTTCTCTTTCTGCCTTTCCTCCCTTGCGACGCCGCAGGGAAAAAAGAGAGAAGGGCGCCCGTCGCATCGGTGATCACCTCTTCTCCAGCGGCGCCGACGATCGTCATTGACGCAGGACACGGAGGCACCGACCGAGGGGCGAAAGCCCATATGCCCTACTGCGAAGAGAAAAAACTCTGCCTGCAGACAGCCCGCCTCGTGAAGCAATACCTCGAGCAGCTCGGCTACCACGTCATCATGACGCGGACGACAGATTCATTCATTCCGCTCCCGCGCAGAGTCGAAATCGCCAACCTCTCCAGCTCGAATATTTTCGTGAGCGTCCATTTCAATTCCTCCAAGGTTCCCACTGCGCAGGGAGTTGAAGTCTTCTTCTTCGACTCGAAAGAGGAAAAGACAAGAGCGGTCTCTTCGAAAAAACTCGCGGAAGCGGTACTGGGTCGCGTCATCCGCCGCACTTCAGCCAACTCCCGCGGGGTGAAGAAAGGGAACTTCTACGTCATCCGCGAAACTCACATGCCCGCCATCCTCGTCGAGGGGGGCTTCCTTACAAATCCCGAAGAGCGCTCGCTCCTCAAATCCCGGGAATACCAGGAAAAGATCGCCCGCGGCATCGCCGACGGGGTCGATTACTACTTCAAAGCCCGCTGGCGCAGCCGCAAGGCCTAATCGGTTGAGATTATGTGTGGTTTAGTTTAGATTAGAAGCCCTCTAATTTTAAAAAGGATGTTTAATTATGGCTTCTCCAGCTCAGCCAGTGAGAATTACTTGGGAGTTCCCGATCGACGCTTCGGAGATGGGGGTAATCTCGCCCGATACAGATAATCAGCGGATCAAACTCCTCTTCGCGTCAGCACAAAAAGCAGACGCATTTTTCCAGAATTTTTCCGTTTTAGTAGATGAATTGGAGCCTATAACTTTTCCTGTCCAGAGAATCAAAACAAACGACCGGGAACTGCAAATCCCTACATCAGGCAGCTCTCTTTTCGTAGTACTCTCCGCGCTCCATTATACAATGAGAGCTACTTCAGAGCCTAACTACTCGAATCCGTATCGTTTCACATTAATTCAACGATAAGAAAAATTGCCGGTTTTCGAGAGGCAAAAAGAAGGGGGTTCTTAGGAGACAAGCCGAGAACTTCGTTCTCGGCAGGAGGCGGGAGTGTCCCTTCGGAAGGCCGACGACTCGACCTTTCCTTCAGGGCGGCCTCGGCCGGTTTTTGCGCGGCAAAAAGAAGGGGGTTCTTAGGAGACAAGCCGAGAACTTCGTTCTCGGCAGGA
>CAYPZU010000040.1:0-19380 GCA_964415395.1 uncultured bacterium | reverse complement strand
AGCATCTTTTCTGGGGTGGGATTGCGATCTTGCCTATCCTGTCTCTTCTTATACGGCCAACGCCGGTGAGCTATGAACGGTCTCATCGATACTAATAGCTGATACGGGCTAGGCTCACCTCAAAACAACGATCGAACGGCAACTTGATCCCTACAGTCCCCTTCCGCAATAGATCAGACTCCCGCTCACGCCCCAACGCCCGATCACCCTCCTTTTTTTCTACATCGTTCCTATCGTTACTGATCGCTCTCAGTGTTTCGACTCGCCTAAAGACAACAATTAAACGATGGCTCGACTCCCAAAGATCTCCACCGCATCAGAGAACCTGGCGGCGGATTTGGCGAGAGATGAACGGATTTGTACATGCGGCTAGACATTTATCGAATGAAAATTCGCCATCCAATCGCTGAAAGTGAAATTTTTATTGCCAAGATAAATTAGAAATACTTATTGTCATGATTGAAAAACCAACCCTATGGGGAAGGTCCCTGAGACTCAAAGACTCAAGGAATTTCCACCAAGGACGTTTGAAAGAAAAGAGGGCGGGCCCTGGATAGATTGGGGTGCTTGAAGCTGCCTCTGAAACAAGAAAACTGGAGAATGTCTATGCATTTGAACTGGAACAACTCGTTCGGCAGGGTGCTAGCGTCCTCTGTTGCCGTCTTTATGGCAACAGCTAGTCTGTACGCGATCCCTAGAGGACCCTGTGACACACCACCGCCGCCGGTATGCTGCGAAGAGCCTAAACCAGGCCCATTCGCTTTTGCTTACCCATTTGATATGAACCTGAACTGCCCAAGAGATTTCTATTTCCATGTTGATGGCCTTGCAATGCAAGCCAAACAAGATGGAATGCAGTGGGGAATCACCGATACGAACGGCCACGGCGCGCCAATTACCAACGGAGAAGTCGAAGGATTTTCCAACGACCATTCCGATTGGGATTACAACTGGGGCGCACGAGTCGGCGCAGGCTTCTACCTCGATCACGATGCGTGGAACCTCGACTTCAACTGGACCTACCTGAAACTCAGCGACTACAAACGCCTGAACGTTACAACTGGCGGCGGGACGATCATCCCTCTCTGGGGTGTTGGCAACGATACGCCTACCGCTCAGCTGATCAACCCAAGAACAAGCGCTGTTTGGGACGGACATTACAACACATTGGATATCCGCCTGGGCAAACCTTACCATGTCAGCCGCTACCTCGTGATGAATCCTCACTTTGGGGTTAGAGGCGCATGGATCGACCAGCACTATTCTTGCGATTACAGCGGACAGGCAAGCGGCCAAACAACCCGCTGGGTCCATCACTCGGATAACGATTTCTGGGGCTTCGGCGCACGCGCTGGCTTTGACTCAGACTGGATCCTCGGCAAAGGCTTCTGCCTCTTCGGCAACTTTGCGACATCGCTCTTGTACAGCAAGTTCGATATCGACCAGCACCTGACTTTCCCACAAGACAACCAAGGTTTCGATCTCGACGACGATCATTATATGAACGTCCCGAACATGGAAATCGTCCTTGGTCTTGGCTGGGGCAAGCACTTCGACAAAAACAAATATCATGTAGGCTTAAGAGCTGCGTATGAATTCCACTACTGGTGGAACCAGCTCAATATCCGCAAATTCTATGGCGCTGCAGGCACAAACGGCGGCATGGCAACTGGCGGAGGAGCTTATCCAAACGATGTAGTCAGCAGAGGCGACCTCTCCCTGAGCGGCTTCTCTCTCAGACTGCAGTTCGACATGTAAGTTGAGTCTCTAGCTTTCAATTTTGCAAGGGCCCTGTGCAAACAGGGCCTTTTTCTTTTCCTCTAAATACCTCCCTTTCTGATATGTGTTGAGTTATGAAACGGTTCCTCGCCGCCGCCTTTCTCCCCTTCGCCCTGATCGCAGACTCCCCTTTTGCCTTCTACCCGAACGATAAACCCCTTCTCAAAGATCAAAGGGACTTTTCTCTTTTCGCTGAAGGACTGCTTCTTCAGGCAAAAGAAGATGGTCTTCAATTCGCCATTGAAGATTCCAACGGAGCTCCCAATACGCTCACTTCGAGCAGGACCTTCGGTTTTTCAAGCCATCATGGAGATTATGGATTCAATCCCGGAATGCGGGTTGGGATCGCTTTCCTGCGAGGACAAGACGCATGGAAATTCGATATCGTCTGGAGCTGGCTGAAAATCGCAAACTCCAAACAGGCTTCCGCTATAGGCGGAGGAACGTTGATCCCCCTCTGGCTTCTTCCAACAGGTTTCCCCTCCCCAACCCAGCAGTCAGCCCACGCGGTCTGGAACGCAAATTACAACCTCCTTGACGCAGAAATGGAGAAAAGCTTCCAGATCAGCCATTCATTTTCAGCATGGCCCCACTTCGGCGTCCGGATCGCTTTCATCGACCAGCATTTTTCTATTAACTATGGCGGACTTTTCGGGGCAAAATGGGGTGCGGTTTCACATAACGACAACGATTTTGCAGGGCTTGGCCTGCGCGGCGGAATCGGCAGCGAATGGAAAATGGGAAGGTATTGGGCTCTCTTTTCCAATCTGTCCGCCGCCGTGCTTTGGGGAGAATTCACACTCGCCCAGCAGCTTTCCCAGGGGACGACGGAAGGCTACGAATTGGCAGAAAAAATCGACCGGATGATCCCGAATGCCGAGATGGCCCTCGGAGTGCGCTGGGCCCGTTCTTTTAAAAAGGAGCAATTCCGTATCGAATCGCGCCTGGCCTATGAATTCCACGAATGGTGGGACATGAATCAGCTCCGCCGCTTCTTTACGGCTGGACCCGCTTACGCTTCCCAGGCCGTTTCCCGCGGCGATTTTTCCTTAAACGGGTTCTCGCTCAGGCTCCAGACAGATTTCTAGAAAAACATGCCCAAAAACGCTTCCTGGATGAGGTAAACAGCTACGCCGCCAAGGTAGCTGGTAAGCGCGATCCCGCTGATTTTTTTTAGATACCACATGAAATCGACCTTCTCCATCCCCATCAAAGCGACGCCGGCTGCAGATCCAATGATCAGGATGCTGCCGCCCGTTCCTGCGCAATAGGCGAGCATTTGCCAGAAAGTAGAGTCGACCGGATAGGTTTGCATATCATACATCCCCATCCCCGCCGCCACGAGGGGAACGTTGTCGATCACAGCCGAAATCAATCCCGTCAGGGTCGCGATCACGGGAAGGTTATGAATCGTCCGGTCCAGATACTGGGCCAGCTCTCCGAGAATGCCGATGACATCGAGCGCGCTGATGCAAAGCAGGATCCCGAAGAAAAAGAGGATGCCCGACGTGTCGATTCGGGTCAGAATGAACGGAATTCTGAGATGCTGCCTCGTCTCATGAGGGGCATGCATCAGGTCGGTGACGAGCCACACAACCCCGAGACCTAAAATAATTCCCATAAAAGGAGGCAGACCAGTCAGCGCTTTGAAAATGGGGACGAAAATAAGCGCGCCGATGCCGCAGAAGAAAATCAGGCGGGCGCCCGGCTCGACTGCTTCTTCATGCGCTCTCTGCACCAGCCTCGGATAGGTTCCCTTGAGGTTCCAGCCAAGAAGAACGAGCGCAATGACAAGGCCCATCAGGCTGGGGATGAAAAGGGCTTTCATGACGTTGAGGGTCGTGATGTTGCCGTTGATCCAAAGCATGGTCGTCGTGACGTCGCCGATCGGGGTCCAGGCGCCGCCTGCGTTGGCTGCGATTACGACCATCGAGCCCAATATCATTCGGTCGTTCCGGTCGGGAACGAGCTTTCTCAAAAGGGAAATCATCACGATCGTCGTCGTCAGGTTATCGAGTACGGCGGAAAGAAAAAAAGTGATCACCCCGATCGTCCAAAGCATTCTTTTCTTGGAATTGGTCTGGATGAGGTCCGTGATGATCTTGAACCCTTTGTGGGAGTCGACCACCTCTACGAGTGTCATCGCGCCCATCAGGAAGAAGATAATCTGGCTGATTTCATTCAGTTTTTCTCCTAGGGCGCCGACGTCTTCAGCGAGCCGATGGCCTTTGACGATGAACAGAACCGTCCAGGTGAGCACCGCCATGATCAGGGCAGAGGCGGTCTTGTTCACTTTCAGGCCCGTTTCGAAAATGATCCCGAGATACCCTATAGCAAAAATCAGGATGAACAGGAGATTTGCAGAATAGACGTCGAGCATGAGATTCCTCAGTTTTCATCTTCAATTGTTGCGATCCGAAAACATATCTGCAACGAAAATATCTGGCCCTGTCTCTCAAAACGCCTGCGAAAAAGCTGTAAAATTTTAGTGGAGGCCGGATTGGACGATGTCGTGCATGCGTAGAAGCCCAAGCACTTTTCCCTCTTCGACGACGGGGAGGACGGTGATGAGGCGGGAGGGGTCTTCCTCCATCCGCTTCATGGCTTCGAAGGCCAGGTGGGTAGAGGCGATGGTTTTGGGAGCGGGCGTCATGAGGGCGGAAAGGCGCGTTTGAAGCGCGTCGGCGCCCTGATTTTGGATGGATCTGCGCAGGTCGCCGTCGGTAAAAATGCCGAGAAGCTTTTGCTGGGCGTCGACGACGAGCAGGCAGCCGCATTTTTTCCCGGAAAGCTCATGGAGGACGTCGATAAGCCGGTCGTCCGGAGAGCAAAGGGGGAGGGAGTCCCCTTTGAGCATGAGATCGTAGACTTTAAGCGTGATCTTGCGGCCGAGGAGTCCCGCTGGATGGTTGGCGGCGAAATCGGAGATCGAAAAGCCTTTCGCCTGCATGAGGGCGATAGCAAGGCAGTCGCCGAATAGGAGCTGCGCAGCAGTGGAGGTAGTGGGGGCCAGATCGTAGGGGCAAAGCTCCCGCTCGATCGGGAGGACGACCGAGAGATCGGCGGCCTGGGCGAGGCGCGAGTGCGGCTGAGAGACGATGGCGATCGCAGAGGCGCCCCGTTTTTGGATATGCGGGATGATTTCAAGGAGTTCCTGCGACTCTCCTGATTTGCTGAAAGCGATGAATAGATCCTGAGAGGAGACGAAGCCGATGTCGCCATGAAGCGCATCGGAGGGGGAGAGAAAAAACGAGCGCGTCCCCGTAGACAGAAAGGTGGTCGAAATTTTCTGGGCGATATGGCCGCTTTTTCCGACGCCGGAGAGGATGACGATTCCCTTGCACGCAATCAGCTTCTGCAGGACTTTTTCGGCGGAAGTAATGTCGATCGCATCGAAGAATTTGCCGAGGATGCGCCGCTGCTCATCAAACAGTGGTTTTAACATACCCTGTCATCTTAGAATTTCCGACGCTTGAAGTCTTCTAAAAAAACTCGTAGGCTTAGGCTAAAACAAGAGGCGGTATGGGCAAAGTTCCTATTTCTGTTGCGGAAGGAGACGGCATTGGGCCGGAGATCATGAAGGCGACCCTGCATGTGCTGAAAGGCGCGGGCGCTGAGATCGAAATCCATCCGATCGAGATCGGCGAGAAGATGTACCTGAAGGGATTCTCGACAGGGATGGATCCGAAGATGTGGGATGTCATCCGGCAGACGAAGGCGTTCCTCAAAGCGCCGATCACGACGCCCCAGGGCGGAGGTTTTAAGAGCCTGAACGTAACGATCCGGACGACGCTGGGTCTTTATGCGAATGTGCGCCCCTGCGTCTCCTACTACCCTTACGTACAGACAAAACACCCTGAAATGGATGTCGTGATCGTCCGGGAGAACGAAGAGGATCTCTACGCAGGAATCGAATACCGGCAAACGCCCGACGTCTGCTCGTCGATTAAACTGATTTCGCGGGCCGGATCTGAAAAAATCGTCCGGTATGCATTCGAGTACGCGAAGCGGCAGGGACGGAAAAAAGTGACCTGCTTCGCGAAAGACAACATCATGAAATTCTCGGACGGGCTCTTCCATAAGGTGTTCGACGAGATCGCCCAGCAGTACCCCGACATTCTCAACGAATTTTGGATCGTCGACATCGGGGCGGCGAAGCTGGCCGACACGCCCGAACTGTTCGACGTGGTGGTGATGCCCAACCTCTATGGCGATATCCTGTCGGACGTCGCCGCGCAGATCGCCGGTTCGGTGGGACTCGCAGGTTCTGCCAATATCGGGGAAAAAGGGGCGATGTTCGAGGCGATCCACGGCTCGGCGCCCCGGCGAGCAGGGCAAAACGTGGCGAACCCTTCGGGACTTCTCCTCGCGGCGGTGCAGATGCTGGTCCATATCGGCCAGCCCGAGGCCGCGATGCGGATCCACAACGGCTGGCTCCGGACGCTCGAAGAAGGGATTCATACCTATGATATCTACAAAGAGGGCGCGAGCAAGAAAAAGGTGGGGACGCAGGAATTCGGCGAAGCTGTGCTGAAAAATCTGGGCAAATCGCCCGAGTTTTTAAAGCCGGTCGTCTACCAGGCCGCAGCTCCCTCTTTGAAGCATACCCATGCGCCTTCCGCTGTTAAAAGGCATCTGACGGGCGTCGATGTATTCTTGTACCACAGAGGCGTTTTGTCCGACTTTTTCTCAAAAATCTCCCACATCAACGTGGGCGCTTTGAGGTTAAAGATGATCTCGAACCGCGGAGTGCGGGTCTGGCCGCAGGGGCAGCCTGAAACCTTCTGTATCGAGCAGTGGCGCTGCCGCTTTCTCTCGGATGACGGGAAAACGGTTTCCCAAAACGACGCCATCCAGATCCTCCACGCCTTCGACCATATAGGTCTCGACGTCGTCAAATCTGAGTTCCTCTATGATTTCGACGGAAAGCCGGGCTATTCATCGGCAGAAGGATAGAAATGGCCTCTCCGGTTTCTAGTCCGATTCAGTTTTTAGCGCGGTTTGAGCTGCAGCCCACATGCCGCGAGGGATCTAATCGAAAAATAAAGATGACCTTGGAGGCTTCCCGCTTTAAGAACTACTTCGAGGACTGGTTTTATCTGCACACTCCGGAATTGACCGACTTTCTCTATGAATTTCCAAAGCCCCTGGTTCTTTCAGGAACGATTCAAAACCTGGAAACATTCGAAGAGCAGTCCGAAAGTCTCTACCAACTGATGAAAAAACTCACGCAGTCGAGAAGGGACGTAAAAAAGTTAACGGACATCTCCCCCGACACTTATGCAGACACGGTGGAAGAAGGCTACAGCCCAGAAGAGAACCGGCGCGAATACCTGCGCCGCGCGCAAAAAGCATGCAGATCGTTTAACTCCAATCTTGCGACGGTCAGGGCGTTTCTCAAAGAGACGGCCGGTTTGCGGGCTAGTTTTGAAACGGAAGATGCTGCGCGGCTCGTCGAGAGAGTCGAGAGAATCTCTGCAACCCTCCCTGAGTCGCGCAAGCGGAAGTTAGATAGAGACTGTTGAATCAATCGCTTCTCAACGCAGATTTCAACGGGGTTGGAATCCTAGCTGCTTGAGCACGTCTAGGCAACCCTGATAGTCGCCCGAGAGAAAGAGCTGGCGCATATCACTGATCGATCCTAAAAGCTTGGCGATTTCTGGGGCGATCGAAGGATCGTTGTTGGCGTCTGCGTACAACTTGGATGCTGCGGTGAGGACGTAGCCGTAAATCGTATCAGCGGCATTATAGTCCCCTTTGCTCAGGTCTTCCATAAATTCTTCGAGATACTTGCCAAGAAGCAGTTCCTGCTTGAGCAGATCGGCATAATTCGGCTGGCCTGGCACAGGAACAGGAGGGTCGCTCGTGATCACCTGGAATATGGCAGAGAGGTCGCTGTGGATGACGCCGTTGTCGTTCAATAGAGTCAGGCAGCCTTTTACGTCAGGGGGATTTGCGTTTAAAAGCGCTTGCATGTTCTGGATGACGCCGATCATCTGCTGGATCGCAGGGAGTGCAGCCATGTCGCCATTCGCTTCGGTATTCATCGCCTGGGCCTGGGACATCATATCTGCAAGTTTTTTCCTTGCGTCGGCGATGTTCGGGGGATGCGCCTCAAGGTCTTGCTGGATCGCCGCCATATCTGCATTAATTGCAGAAAAAGCCTTTAACATTCCGTTGCGGTCTGGAATGGGATTATTCGTTAAATAAGAACTGGGATTAAACGTAATAGCCATAGAGCACCTCTATTCAATTTTATCAAATTTTTATTTAAAAATCATCAAAAATAGAAGGCGCGCAAGTCCTTAGAAATGAGGAACTTATTCGACTGAAAGGTCTTCTTCGAGGTGCTTTTTGAGCTCGTTCAGGAAGCCGCAGCCGTAGAGGCCGTCGAGAACCCGGTGGTCGAAGGTGAGGGAGACCATCATTACAGAGCGGATGGCAATCGAATCATCGGGCATAGCGGCCACTTTTTTGGTGATCGCTCCGAGTCCCACGATAGCTACTTCGGGATAGCGGATGATGGGGATGCCGATCATGGTGCCGGTCATACCGAAATTGGTCATTGTGATCGTCCCCTCTTTGACATCGGGGGGAGCCAGCTTTTGGCCTCTCGCTTTTTCGGCGAGCTCGGCAATCTGCTTCGCGATCTCGGGAAGAGCCAGCCTCTGCGCATGGCGCAGAACGGGAACCATGACTCCCTGGTCGACGCTGACGGCGACGCCAAGGTTTACGAACCGCTTCATGACGATCGTCTCCCCTTCAAGCGACGAGTTGATGAGAGGAAATGCGTGGAGAGCGCGGCAGATGGCGCGCGCGACGAAAGAAGTGATGCTGAGTTTCGCGCCGTGCTTTTGCAAGAATCCCTGCTTTTGCTCCTGGATCGTTTTGACGATCCGTGTAACGTCGACTTCGGTCACGAGCGAGGCGTGGGGCGCTTCATAGAATGAGCGAACCATGTTGTCGGCGATCGCTTTGCGGAGGCCCGACATAGGGACGCGCTCGACATCGGAAGCGTGCTGGATGGAGCAATTCGCTTTAACAGGGCGGTAGTCCTCTACGTCTTTTTTGGTGAGGCGATTGCCGGCTCCGGTACGGGGGATTTTCCCCAGATCAGAGAGCGGGATCGATTTTTCATTCAGGAGGCGCATCACGGAAGGAGAGAGAAAATCTTCCATTTCCGATTTTTGCTGGGCGGCTGGGCAGACAGGCGCTGCGGCGCAGGCCATGGCGGGAACGGGCGCGCCCGTCAAAACGACAGCGAGAGGTTCTCCAACCTGCAATTCCTGATTCGGCTCGGCCAAAATCTTTTGAAGGGTGCCCGCAACAGGAGAAGGGATTTCGCTGTTCACTTTGTCGGTAGAGACTTCGAGAAGAGGCTCGTCGAGTTTGACGGGATCGCCTTCTTTCTTGAACCACTGGACCACCGTCGCGCTGACGATGCTCTCCCCTAACTTGGGCAAATTAATTTTTACTTCTTCGCTCATAGCGGCTGCTATTATCGATTTTTTGATCGATTTTTTCAATGAGCATTTCCCACTTTTCCCGGTTTCGGACGACCTTCAGCTCCATTTCCAAAAAAAGAATAGGCAAAAGACAAGAAATTTTTTGAGCCAGTTTGATGAAGTCTTTTTCAGTACAAACCAAGGCTCTCGCGCCCAATGACTTGCACCGAGAGGCGAATGCTGAGAGCTGTTTGAGCCCCGCCGGCTCATGATCGGCGAGAATCCACTCATCCACAACCTCAGCGCCCAGGCTGGCGAGCGTATTCCGGAACGATTTAGGCTTTGCGATGCCGCAAAACAGCCCAACCTTCCACTCGGAGAGAGAGGAAACTTCATTTCCCTCCAGATCGAGAATGCGGCGGACCGACAATTCAACTTCGATCGCTTCAGGAAAGCCTGGCCCCCGCACAAAAACAGCCGCCGCCTGCTTGAGCCGTTTCGGACTGTCGCGCAAAAAGCCCCACGGGATGAAATGGCCTTTGCCGTAGGGATCGGCGCCGTCGAGAATCACAAGATCAAAATCGCGCCTGAGCTTCCGGTGCTGGAATCCGTCATCGAGAAAAATCAGCTCAGCGCCCTCTTGAACTGCCTGAAGAGCGAGCGCGGAGCGGTTTTTCCCAATATAGACTTTTGCATGGGGCAGTCTGCGCGCAAGCAAAGCCGGCTCGTCCGCGACGGGGCCGTATCCTCTGGAAAGGAGGGCGATTTTCCGATGAGGAAACTGACTCGCGAGAAGGAGGACGAGCGGCGTTTTTCCTGTGCCGCCGGCAACGAGATTGCCGACGCTGACAACAACTGCGTTTGCTCGGACAGTGGGAAGAAGCTCGCGGTCGTAGAGCCAGTTTTTAACAAATGAGACGGCGCCCCAGATCCAGCTGAGCGGCGCGAAGAACCAGGCTCCTCTTTCGATGAGCGTTTGGCCCCGGAGAAGCAGTTTAGACTTGAGCGAGTGCAGCATGAGGGGCAAAAAGGCGCTCTTCGATGAGCTCGATGAGGATGTGGATCGCGGCCATATGCGCTTCCTGGATCCGGTCGGAAAAAGCAAATCCCGAGACGATCCATTCGAGATCGCAGAGCCCTTTCATTTTTCCTCCCGTTTTCCCGAGAAAAGCGATTGTAAAAAGCCCTTTCGCTTTGGCCATTTCAGCGGCGGCGATCAGGTTGGGCGAATTGCCGCTGGTCGTGAGCGCAACAAAAACATCTCCCGGCTGGCCGAGCGCTTCGATGCCGCGCGAAAAAACCCGTTCGAAGCCCATGTCGTTCGAGACGCAGGTGAGATGCCCGGGATCGGCCAGAGCAATCGCGGGGAGCGCGGGGCGCGGTTTGCGGAATTGCCCGGTCAGCTCTTCTGCGAAATGCATCGCGTCGCAAAGGCTTCCGCCGTTGCCTGCGATCAAGATCTTATTCTTCCGTTCGAAACATGCCGCTATCCGCTCAGCGGCGCTCTCGATGAACAGAAGGCCGTCGGGTTTCCGCAGCGTTTCGATGGCCAAAACGGCGTCGCCGATGGATTGAAGCAGTTTCTTTTTCATAGCGTTGCTATACTAATCGAGTATGTATTTTACAACAATCGTCGGGGCGACAGGAGTCGTGGGCGAGCTGATCCTCAAGCTGCTTGAGGAGAGAAATTTTCCTGTTCGGAGACTGCGCTGCTTCGCCTCCCCGAAATCGGCGGGGAAATCCATTTCATTCAGAGAGGAAAAAATCGTTCTTGAAACTCTCCATCCGGGGTGCTTTGCCGGGACGGAACTCGCCTTTTTCTGCGCAGGCTCTGCGGTTTCGAAACAGTGGATTCCGGAAGCGCGCCAGGCGGAGTGCTTCGTTGTCGATTCGAGTTCGGCGTTTCGGATGAATCCGGAAGTTCCGCTTGTTATCCCCGAGATCAACGGTGAGGGCTTAAGCTGGGAAAAAGGAGCGGCGGCTTCCCCCAACTGCGCCGCGACGATGCTGCTCATGCCCCTTTTTCCCCTCCATAGAAAATGGGGAGCTAAGAGGATCGTCGCCGCCACCTATCAGGCGGCGAGCGGCGGCGGGATGGCCCTTTTGAGGCGCCTTGAAGAGGAAACGCGCGCCTCTTTGGCGGGCCAGCCGATCGCCCATCCCCTCCCCTACGCGTTCAATCTCTATCCCCATAACTCTCCCCTTCTTGAAAACGGCTATGTGGAAGAAGAAATCAAAATGATCGAGGAGACGCGCAAGATTCTCGGCGCTCCCCAATTGCGGATGAGCGCCACCTGCGTGCGGGTTCCCGTCTTGCGGGCTCATTCTGTCGCGGCGAACGTTGAATTCGCCCAGCCGTTTACGCTTCCCGAGATCTACGCTGAGTTGGCGAAGATGCCTGGACTCAAACTGTTTGAGAACAGGAAAGAAAACCGGTTTGCAACGCCTTTCGACGCAACGGATAAAAACGAGGTCTTCTGCGGGCGGATGCGGATCGACCCGAGCCAGCCGAACACGCTGGAATTTTGGGCTGTGGGAGACCAGCTTTTAAAAGGGGCTGCGTTGAATGCGGTGCAGATCGCCGAAACGGTTATTGGAAATCGAAGAGAGGCCGCTGCTGGTCGGCGGGATCCTGCAGCCGGCTGATCACATCGGTCAGGTCGATATTTTCATACGTTCTTTTGCGGAGAAAGTAGTAATCGGGACTCAGCAAGCTTGAAACGGTAAATCCAATATTGAGATTGATGTATTCAGCAAACGGGTGGAGATCCCGCGCCAGTTCCATAAAATCGGGGAATGGAACCACAGATGTAAATAGGGCTTCGCTTTCTTTGTAAAAGAGGACGAAACTACCCGCATAGTAAGAATCAAAATAATAGACGCCCCACCGCTCGTCCGCCGTGTCTGTCAGATAGGGGCCAGGGACAAAAGGAACCCCGTTTAGCTGAGAGTTGATCGAATTGAGCGATCTCCGTGACGTAAAAATCCGAACGTCGTTTGGAATGCCAAACCCCGCCGCGCCGATGAAGGCATTCGCCCCTGTCGTGAACGCTCCTGGGCCTATCCCAGGCGGAGAAGGATAGTCGTTATCGCAAACCAAAACGACCTGGCCTCCGCTGACAGCGCTTCCAATCGCACCCCAGTCGAGCACAGTGAGATTCCGGCCTGCGATCACTTGGATATCGCCAAAATTAAAGATCGCCCCCAACGCCGTAATATTCGTCCCTATGAGGGTAATATCCCTTCCCGCAGTGACAGACATCGGAGGGCTCGGAGAAAAACTGACAATTCCTATTGGGCCGGTTTCTGTTCCCGTGGTGCTGATCGAAAGATCGCCGCCTACGGAAACCGTTACACTGCCTCCGGAACTGAAGACGCTCGAACCGACGATTGAGTGATTTCCGCCGACGTTAAGGGTAACGGATCCAGCGCCTACATTTGAGATATTTGATCCATAATTCGGCGCTTGGTCCCCGTTCTGGGTCAAGTTGCCGCCCACAGTAACAGCGAGATCGCCTCCCAGGGCTGTGATAATCGACTTGCTGGGAGATGCTCCCAAAGAAGTATTTAGAGACATTGAGCCACTAGAGATCACCGTAACGCCTCCGGCTCCGGAGATGTCGGCAATCGCCGCATCAGCCACATCAGCATCGCCTCCCTGCATAAAAACCGAGCCCGCCTGGATGAAAACAGAACCGCCCCCGCTTGAATTGATCCGCGCATCGGGAGTGCCTCCCATGGTTGCGGTTCCTCCCTCCATATAGAGCTGCCCGCCGCAAACAATCGAAAGGTTGTTTGTTCCCAAGTTCACAATCACGGCGTTCGAATCGTTGCTATCGGAACTCCCTCCGAGGAAGCTCATGTTCCCGGAAATAGTATATGTATCGACACCTAAGTTCCCCATCGAGTCGATCTGGGCTCTGCATGTGCTTGCGCTTGAGCCTCCCTGAAGGAGGAATGTTTGCGCAGTCACGCTGATGGGGTTATTGGAAACTTGTATAAAGGCCTCGGCGGCGGCGGCGGCGTCAGCGCCAATCAATTGGAACGCTCCGTTAGGCGCCGAAATGGTGACGCCATCAGTACTGCTTATCAAAGTGCTGGAATTCCCCAGCCCGGTTCCGGCCTGAATGGAGACCGATCCGGAAACGCTCGAGAGAACCAGGCCATCGGTTTGGATGATCGTAAAAGTCGTCGTCGTAAACGAAGCGTCGGAACCGATATTAATATCCCGTTGGGCCGTTGCGCTCAAAGCTCCAGAACCTGACATCAGCCCCCGGAAATTGATGTCCCTGGCTGAACTGAGAATTAAATCGCTAGTCGGAGTGACCCAAGAAGTTACAGTGCTTGGATCGAAGATGATGTCGCCCGGGCAGGGGTTGCCGGGCGCCAAGGTGCTCAGGGTGTCGATAGTTACTGTGTTCAAAGCCAAAGCCGCGCTCAAATCGCTGTCGAGGAGGACGGAGTTCCCAGGTCCTGGGGCGCAGGTAAAACCTGCCATGGGGGTAAAAGATGTGGGGGTCGAGATGACGCCTGTCGTCATTCCCGCTGAGATAATTGTAATATCGAGATAGGGGTCGAGAAGGAGCGAACCGGTTTTGCCGAGAGGGGCCAAAGTCGAGACCTGTCCGCGGTAGTCTAGTTTTTCATAACCGGAAACTTCGACGAAGCCGCCGTCGCCGCCCTGGGGGCCGCCTTTGGCGTCAATGGTTCCGTGGAAAGAAGTATACCCGTCCGACCAGAGGATCACTTTTCCACCGTCGCCCGCTTCGAGCGCATCGGAGGAGAGAGCCGCTCCCGGAGCGACGAGCGTTTTTTGCGAGGTGTAGAGAGAAGGCTCAGCGCCGTGATAGCCGCCGCCAATGTAGATCGATCCGGGGTTGGACGCGCTTGAGACGTCGAGACGGGCCGTTTCGGAGAGGATCACCGATTCGCCAAGCACCTGGACTTCCGCGCCTGGGGCGTTGATGGAGCCTTTGACCCAAACGTCCCCTTCTTCAGCGACCAGCCAGACTCTCCCCTCTTTTTCAGCGATGTCGACTGCGGAGATGCTTCCCAGATCGCCGACGCAGATGGCGAGCGCATACGCGTTGCCGTCGGCTTTGAGTTCGGTCTGGAGCGCCTGGATCTGGCCGCGGAGGTCGATCCCGAAAAGGGTTTTCAGGTTCGAGGGTTGAATCAGAATTCTTTCTTCCCCTTCAGGAAGGAGCAGCAGATCGCTGCCCGCGCCGACGCGGACGGCTCCGGTTAAAGAAGAGGTTTTCCCTTCGATCGCAATGCTGGGGCCGATGAGTTCGATATCCCCTGCGTTTGCGACGATGGTTCCCCGCTGCTGCAGATACGTTTGCGATTCGCCGCAGAAATGGAGCGGTCCGTTTTCCAAAAAGGCTGCATCGTCGAGGAGTGGGAGCGTCGAGAGGGCGAGAGCGCCCGTGTCGATCAGGCAGTTCGGGCCGACAAGGATGCCGTTCGGGTTGATGAGGAGCACTTTTCCGTTGGATAGGAGCGTGCCGAGAAGACTGCTCGGGAGCTGACCTGCGACTTTGTTGAGGACGGCTGCGTGGATTGCAGGCTGGATGAATTCGGCCGTTTCTCCCGGTTCGATCGTGAACGATTGCCATTCGATGATGGCGCGGTCCGAGGCTTCGATCGAAAGACGGGAGCCGTCCGCATGAATCGAAGCTACGCCGGCGATCACTTGCGGACCGGCTGGATTGGCAAGAAGGGAGAGGGGAAAAAGGAGAACGAGGGCAGACTTTCGCATGTCCGCCATCTTAGAAATTCTTTTGATTTTATGCAAATGGTGCGGGAGATTCGAAGCGAAGAATCTCTTTTGTCACAGGATGCTCGAAGCTGATTTCGCGGCAATGGAGGTGGATCGTTTTGCCGTCTCCGGTTCTGCTTCCATACCGTTTGTCGCCTGAAATGGGATGGCCGATAGCTGAAAATTGGGCGCGGATTTGATGATAGCGGCCCGTTTGGAGTTCGATTTTCACAAGCGTCGAATGCTGCAGATAGTGATGCACTTCGAAAGTGAGGCGCGCCTGTTTGGCGTCCTTTTCGCCCTCTTTTGCGACAATGGCCCGGTGATCGCCATGAATCAGATAGTGTTCGAGGCGCCCGAGTTTTTGGGCAAGAATGCCTTCGATCTCGGCGTAGTAGATCCGCTGGATTTCTCCCTGACGCGACTGTTCGTTGAGGCGGCTGAGCGCTTTGCTCGTGCGGGCAAAGAGGACAAGGCCGCTGACAGGGCGGTCGAGGCGGTGGATGCAATGGAGAAAGACTTCCCCTGGTTTGCTGTACTCTTTTTTCACCCATTCTTTGGCGAACTGCTCAAGGCTCAACCCTCCCGCCTCGTCGGGCTGGGTCAAGAGGCCTGCCGGTTTCGAAGCGATGAGGAGATGGTTGTCGCAGAAGAGGATTTCAGGAACGGGATCGGCGTTGTCGAACGGCTTCATACAAAAGCAGGGTGGTTGCGGAGGCGACATTGAGCGAGTCGGCGATCCCGAACATCGGAATCTTGACGCGGATGTCGGCCTTCTTCATCCAATTTTCACTCAGTCCATATTGCTCTGTTCCAACCACAATAGCAAGAGGGACTTTTAAATCGGCTTCGGTGAATTCGACGTCGGTATGGGGCGTGCCCGCGACGATCGAAATGCCCCGCTCCTTGAGGAAGGCAAGGGTCTCTTCCGATCCGGTCTCAAGCACGGGAAGAGTGAAAAGAGTGCCTACGCTGGAGCGGACGACATTTGGATTGAACACATCGGTCGTCGGGTCGCAGACGATGACAGCGTCGACGCCCGCGGCATCGCACGAGCGGAGGATCGTTCCGAGATTGCCCGGCTTTTCGATGCTCTCGGCGACGACGAGGAACGGGTTTTTCTTTTTCGCCAAAAGTTTCTCCAGATC
Organism: uncultured bacterium; assembly: GCA_964415395.1. Taxonomy (GTDB): domain Bacteria; phylum Chlamydiota; class Chlamydiia; order Chlamydiales; family SM23-39; genus CAYPZU01. The sequence goes on along the minus strand of CAYPZU010000040.1, from coordinate 3,247 downwards.
GGGAAGGCCGAGATGGCGCTGCGGCGCCGTGGCGAGAAGTCCGTCGGGGCGGTCGCGGTAGGAGAGTTTTTCGAAGACTTCTTTCGTGCACTCCACCGCCTCTCCCCCCGCCTTCGCGATGAGCTCCGGTTCGTTGGTTCCAAGGAAAAGCTCCGGGCAGAAAAAAAGCGTCTCGATCTTCCAGCCTGCGTCGACGGCCCGCTTGAGTTCGCGGTATCCCTCGATGAGGAACAGTCCCGTCTCATTCCGCGGCTTCCGGTCGCGGAGCTTGACGGCCTCTTTGATGCGCGGATTCTGCAAACTGGCGATTTTCATAGCGGCGTCCATTTGGCGAACGAGCCGCTTGGGATGGCGAGCGCGCCGGGCGAGTGGAGGGCCATCTCCCCTGCTTCGAGGTTCCCTTTCGGGAGCGTCTGGCCGAGCAGATGGCGCATCCCGAGCGGAGTGAATCCGGGGGTGTGGCAGGAAAAGAGGACGAAAAGCGGTTTTTCGGAAAGCACTTCGGCGCAGTGTTCGATGAGAGGAACGATGTCCTTCTCGATTTTAAACACCTCGCCTTGCGAGCCGCGTCCAAAGGTGGGCGGGTCGAGGATGATCCCGTCGTAGAGGGAACCCCGTTTTTTCTCCCGCTTGAGGAATTTCAGCGCGTCGTCGACGATCCAGCGGATCGACTGGAGCCTGTTCATATCGGCGTTCTCGCGCGCCCAATCGACCATCCCTTTCGATGCGTCGAGGTGGCAGACCTGCGCGCCCTGCTGCGCGGCGGCGATGCTGGCCCCGCCGGAATAGGCGAAGAGGTTGAGGACCTTCGAAGTTTTCGTCAGAATCGGGCGGACCCCTTCCCAAAGGTCGGCGTGCTCAGGAAACATCCCGAGATGGCCGAAATCGGTCGGCGCGATCTTGAAGAGGACGCCGCCGTGCATGCAGGTCCACTCTTTCGGCAGTTTCTGGGCATAGGTCCAGTGGTTTTTTTCTTTTTCGCGCGTGAAGCGGGCGGCCGCTTTTTTCCACTCTTCTTTCAGAAGAGGTTTCCATACGGCCTGCGGACAAGGACGGATGAGGGAGAATTCGCCGAACTGCTCCAGCTTTTCGCCGTCGCCGCTATCGAGTAATTGGTATTTCATGAAAAGGTAAATGCGTTGTGCGCTGCGCGCCGCCAGAGGGCGCCGAGCGCGGTTTGAACAGTTAACTCAATCGCGGAGGCGCGATTCTGGGGCGCCTGGATTTTCCCGGCATCGATTTTTTTTCCTCTTTCGCCCACCGCGATGTAAACGGTTCCGACCGGCTTTTTTTCGCTTCCGCCGGAAGGTCCTGCGATGCCCGAAACGGCGGCGGCGAAATCGGCGTTCGTCTCGGAGAGGAGGCCCTGAACCATCTCTTCGACCGTTTTGCGGCTCACAGCGCCGTCTTTCTCAAGAGTCGTATGGGAAACGTGCAGATGCCGCTCCTTCCACTCGTTCGAGTAAGCGACCACGGATCCGAGAAAATACTGGGAGCAGTCGGGAATGGCGGCAAGCCTTGCAGCGATCGCCCCGCCCGTGATCGACTCGGCTAATGCGAGCTTCTTTCGATTTTCGATCATCTCTTTCTGCAGCGCCTCTTCGACGGAAAGATCGCCGAGGAAAAATTCGCGGTAGCGGCGCTCGAGCGCCTGAACCAGTTTATCGACAGGATGGGCGCTCTGGAAAACAATCTGAAGCGAGCCGAGCGCGGGGAAAATGCCGATTTCGACATCTGGATGCGCTTGCTTCAGTTCGCGTAAAAACGGATCGACTTCGACCTCTTTCAAAAGGCAGAGCCGGGAGCGGACAAGATGAGTTTTCTGTTTTTCTTTCAAATGGCGCAGCAGGTTCGGCAGCGCTTCGTTTAAAAACATCGCCTCCATTTCTTTCGGCACGCCCGGCAGAAGGACGATTGCTTTCCCATTTGAAAAAGAAAAAATTCCAGGGGCGGTTCCGACGCTGTTTTTTAATTCTTCGGGATTCTCCAGAAAAGGCTCTGCGGCAGTGCGGGTCAGATCGTCCAGAGTGGGGCCGAGTCCGCCGGTTGCAATCACGATGGAAGAGCGGGAAAGAGCTTCTTTAAAAGTGGCTTCGATCTCGGCGGGATGGTCTGAAACGGCTGTGTGGCGCGCTACAGTATAACCGTGCCGGTTCAGCTCGCGGCTTAAATAAGCGGCGTTAGAGTTGACCGTGAGGCCCCAGAGCAGTTCGTTGCCGATCGAGACGATTTCAGCCTGCATGGATCGATATCCCTTTTTGGGCAAGCTGCGGATGCGCGTGGATCCACGAAAAGCAGTTTTTGCCGATCCGGATCGGAGAGTTGGTCCTTTTTCCGTCGGCGATGAACGGGGTCGGGCGGGTGGCGTCGCGGACCCACTCGCGGATTTTGATGAAGAGATCGCGGTTCGGCGACGCCTCGATTTCGAGAAGCTCCATCGTCTTCGCGTCCTGATAGATTTGGGGGAAGCTGAACTGGACGCCCCAGAAAATCGATTCAGTTCCCATCGAAAGCGGGCGGAACTGCCCATCTGCAGATGAATAACTGAACGAATGGGCCTGAAGCTGGATAACTGGCTTTGAGATCTTCACGAGATAGCGGCTTCCCGGAACCTCCTGGAGCCAAAGCGACTCGGGTTCCGCAGTAAAGGCGCAGGCAAGAACCTTCCTGAGCTGAGCGTCGCTAGGGACGATCCCCGCTTTGAGCCCTTCGATCCACGAGGCGTACTCGGAGAGGAACTCCTCCTGCTTCATTGGAATCTGCTCGAGGGAGATCAGTCCTGTGAGCGGGTAGATCCAGAATGGATTGAGCCGCTCGAAAAGGGAGCGCATTTCTTCAGCGTCGCAGAGAACCTGGTACTTTAGCCACTTCGAACCCTGATAGACTCCTTCGGCAGCAAGCTGAGAGACGCGGAGGCTCATAGCGCTTCCGCTTGTTTTTTCGAAGAGCCGGAGAAAAGGAAGAGAAAGAGGACTCCGAGCGTGATGCACGAATCGGCGAGATTGAAGATCGGGAACGAATAGCCCCATAAGACGAAATGGATAAAGTCGATCACGTGGCCGTACACGCAGTAGTCGATTGCGTTTCCGACCGCTCCGGTCACAACGAGCCAAAGGGGGAATTTCATCCGCGGGCCGTGGCGGAAAAAGAGCAAATAGGCAAAAAGCGCGAGGATGATCACAGCGCGGAGCGAAAAGAGAAGCCCCGAATGGCCGGAGAAAAAGCCCCACGCCGCGCCGGTGTTCAC